>JAEZUG010000025.1 GCA_023421135.1 Candidatus Cloacimonadota bacterium
GCTTGAGACTACTCGATCAGGCAAGAGAATTCTGTTTTGCAGAGTCTTTTCAACAATTTCAGGACAACCAGGTACGCTGGATCTTGGACGTGGACAGCCCCAATCAATATCTATTGCTTAGAACGCATAATGATGTTCCAGTGATAGTTATTCCTCCAAGCTGCAGATCATACCTGTTACCATGGGAAACAATGCAGAACTATATCCTGTATCCCTTTCACACAATTACGCTTAGTCAAATGGATTACAATATCACTAACAGAATACTATACCTCTCCGCCAGCTCAAGTTATCTGGATACCGAAAGCAGTTCCCCCCAGATCAATCAGGACAAGAAGCCTTATCTTCAGCTTATCAATAGCTTGGAACGCAGGATCAGGAAAGTGAACAGTGAGCAGTGAGCAGTGAGCGGAAAGTGACAAGTGACAAGTGACGAGAGACGAGATATTCTGTGTGGAGCTGGGAGACAACAGCTCCGCCGAGTGAACAGTGATCAGTGAACAGTGAACAGACTGTGAGTGTGATGCTGAGTAACAATTACCGAGCTTGAACTTTACGCGTTACGGATTTGATAAGTCCTCGCCTCGAATCCGGAATCGTTAAGCATGAAAATCAGTGTAAATCATAATCATCTGCCTCATCTGCGTTCTATTTTTATCAGGAGGATCAGGTAGATCAGGATATCAGAGTTCTATCCTGTTAATCCCGTCGATCCAGTAATCTGCGTTCTATCACGGTAGCTTCTTCCTGGGCGCCAGCATCACAGCCCACTTCACCACGTTTAAGCCCCTCACATCCAGCCCAAGCCCAGCCCCAGGCAGAAGCCTACCACCGGATATTCTGAATTCAAGGCCGCAAAGGCTCTTCCGGAGAGCATCATTACCCGCCCTATGTGAGCTTGAAGCTCCAGCGAGACCGGGACGTAGAGGATGTCCTCTTCTCGATAGCTTGCATAGTAATCACCCAAGAGACCATCGATATATTCCCCCTCTCCAATCCGGATTGATCCGCTTTCCAAGCCGATAGAGGGCGTGACTGCAAACTTCTCAGTATGGAAAACCGGCCCGATCCTCACGCCTAAACCATCAAACTGATATTTGGGATCGTCGAACAATTCCACTGCTTCCAGGTGAACCAAGGCATAAGCTTTCACCTGGATCTTGTGTTGCGATTCCAATCCGAATCCAGCCTGCAAGCTGCGCAGGCTCACCCCGTTGAAATTGCCAAATCCATACTCGGCAAAAGCCCAGACTCCAATTCCGGCATTTTTCTTCACAGCGAGGCTATCAACCCCATCCTCTGCCCACAAGGCAGCACAGCACAACATCATCAGAGCTATCAGAACATGCTTCATCTTCTCTCCCATCAGCCTATCCGGTTCTCACTACATCATGCAAAATCTAATCCATTTCACAAAAATATCTAATACGATTGTTGAGCAACTCCCTGTTCTCAGATAATGCTGCGGTAATCAGTTTGAGACCACCCATTATTACCCAGTATTCAGATTATGTCATTCTTGCGACCGGAGTCCCCGACGAATCGCATGCGGTTTGATAAGGTGAGAAGGCAGGCATCCAGTAAGAGCACAACAACAACTGAATAACTCAACTACGCAGAAGATAAACCACTAAAAAGGACACTGGATACCAGCCTTCGCTGGCATGACGGAATTGCCTCTGAGGTTGGAGAGCTTTTCTGCAGGCATCTCCGATGCTTCTGCCAATTCAGAGATTGGCAACCCAATTTGGTGAGTCACTAATCCCTGATAAGCGACAAGATGTCGCTGCCACTCTTGTCACTGGTTATATGTCAAAAGTCTCTCCCCTATTCCTCCAGGAGTCTTCGCCCTGTCTTGCAGGACTCTTCCGGAGCAAAGTGCTCAGGAAGACTGGGCGAAGACTCGGCGAAGACTCCGCCAGATATGAGGAAGGTCTCAAGACGAATCCTGAACAGGTGATAGGATGATTGACCTTTTAGAGCTATATGGCAGTTATCCTACCTGTTTTAACCTATAAGTCTATACCCTTCGTGTTAGTTCAAATAGTTAAGACCATAGCAGAATTGTTGATGTACTACTAGGCAGGAAATGAGCCTTATACTATAGTCATCGAACTCGGTTACAGAAACCTGATAAGCAATTCAAAGTAACTAACAATCCCTGTCAGAAGCCACAAAGATACAAATATGGAATGAGCTTTGCATCATTGGAGAATCAGATAAACAAAAATAACGCAAGTGAGTTAGGTATGAAACGTTTGGTTTTAGTCCTGGCGGTAACATTGCTGGCAGCAAGTTTGTTTGCCGGGATCAGTTACAGCTACAACCTTGGTGAAGCCCGCATCGGTCAGAGCGGAATCTATTCGACAATTCAACTGGATGGCACGCAGTTAATGGGAAATGCCGGGCAGCCGGCTTTGCCGTGGTTTGGCATCAAGCTGTTGCTACCCTCTGGCACCCAAGCGAGTGCTATCCGGGTGACCAGAAGCAACCCGCAAGTTTTTGAGCTGGCAGCTCCGGTGCTACCGCTGCAAGCTCAGTATCCTTTTTCCCAGGAAGTGCTTCCTCCCATGGTGGGACCGGATCCCACTATCTACGGCTCTTTTGAAGCATATCCCGCCACGCTGCACAATGGCGTGATCACACAGTTTTTATCAGGGCATCCGATCGCCTTTTCGGCGATCAGCCCTTTCTCCTATGAACCGCAGAAACAGCAGCTCACCTATTTCAAAAGCATCACGGTGGAAGTGGATTACAGCGCGGGAACCGAGGCGCAGAATGCACTGAATCTGCTCAAGCAAGATGCCTCCACAGCCCAGAGGCTGAAGAAGGCTGTGGATAACAAAGGCGATGTTCCCAGCTATTCTGCCCGCACCACAGGTTTTGAATATCTGATCATCTGCGATGCAGCCAAGCTGGCCAATTGGCAGCCTCTGATGGATTTCTACACGGGAAAAGGCTACAGCGTTTATATGAAGCCTGTGCAGGAGATCATCAGCCAGGGCACAGGAGCAGATACTCAAGCCAAGATTCGCAACTTCATCATAGATTCCTATGCTCAGAACAGCCTGCGCTATGTGCTCTTGGCCGGGGATTCAGACCTGATTCCTCACAGGGGATTCTCTGTGAATATGGGTGCCGGTGGAGAATCGGACAACGACATTCCTGCCGATATGTATTACAACTGCCTGGATGGCACTTGGAACAGTGATAACGATAACCTTTGGGGCGAAATGTATGAGACGGACATGGTGCCGGAGCTTGCCCTGGGTAGAATGTGCTACAACAGCGACGCTGAGATCACCAATCAGATCAACAAAGCCACCATGTACCAGATCGCACCCGTGGAGGCCAATATCGAAAGCTCACTCTTTGTGGGCGAATGGCTCTGGGATGGCCCCACCTGGGGTGGTGACTATATGGACGAAATGATCGGTGGAGCCAATATCCACGGCTACAGCACCGTAGGGGTTCCCACCACCTGGAATATCTCCACGCTTTACGACCGCACCTTTGGTTATGAAGAAGCCTGGAATGCAAATCAGATCCGTCCGCTGCTTTCCCAGGGACCCAATCTGGTGAACCATCTGGGTCACTCCAATACTACTTACAACATGAGGCTGAGCAACAACCAGGTTTCCAGCACCACCATCACCAATGATGGCAGCACAAATAACTTTTCCATTCATTTTTCCCAGGGTTGCTATGCGGGTTCTTTTGACAACCGCGACACCAGTCCGGGGCAATATACCAGCGACTGCATCACAGAGAAATTCACAGGAATCAGCACCTCTGCTGCAGCCATGATCGCTCATTCCCGCTATGGTTGGGGCATGCAGGGCTCCACGGATGGAGCTTCGCAATATCTGCACAGGCAGTATATCGATGCTATCTTTGGTGAGAATATCAACCAGCTGGGCTATACTTTGGTAGATACCAAGATTGATGTGATTCCCTTTATCAATCAACAACCCGTGATGTATTGGGTGCTCTATGAAACCAATCTCTTCGGCGATCCTGCTATGATGATCTGGAGTGATGCTCCGCAGACGATTCTGGCCCAGATTCCGTCCTATTGGGCAGTGGGTCTCACAAATTACAGCATTCAAACCAATGCTCCCGGTGCGGAATTGCGCCTGAAACGTGATGGAGCAGAGATTGTGCAGTTGGTGGCAGATGCTACCGGTCTATTCAATCTGAATCTGATCGAAAGCCTCTTCCCCGGTCAATATGATCTCTATATCAATGCTCCGAACTTCTATAACTATTCGGCAAGTGTGAACGTGACAGCCAGCTCTCAGCCCTATGTGGTCTGCAATGTGGTTTCCACAGATACAGAGAATGGGCAGCTTCTCACCGATAACGAGTATCAACTGAGCGTTAAAGTGAAGAACGTGGGGATGATGGATCAGCTCAGTCCCGGCACATTGACTCTGAGCTCAAACTCTGCCAATGTGAACGTCCTGAGCGCTCCCGTGAGCTTCAACATCCTCGCCAGTGGAGATTCTCTGCAGCTTGAAGCAGCCTTCACAATCCGAGTGGTGGGCAGCTTTGCCGATCTGACTTTGGCAAATCTGACTCTTACTGCCGATTACGATAGCTATTCCAATCAATCAGCAGTCACTCTTCTTCTGAACGCACCGTCTCTAAGCATCAGCTCCTATCAGGTGAATAACGATGGTGAGCTCATCATGCCGGGGGATAATCCAACCGTTAATCTTACTCTGAGCAATACAGGCAGTGGAATTGCCCAAACACCAATGATGCTGCTGCTTTCCGATAACCCCAATATCACAAGCTCGGAGATGGACGTTTACTTCCCGGCTGTGGCTCCTGGACAGAGCATGGTGATCAACAACGCTTTTACCATCAATGTGCTGGAAGCCATCACAGTGGGCGAAATAGCAAACCTGAACTATGTATTGATCACGGAAAACGATCCTGAAGACAATGGCAGCTTCAGCTTCCCCATTGGCATGATCACATATAGCTTTGAGCAGGACTTCCAGAATTGGGAAGGCGTTGCTCTTGAGAATGGCTTCACCAACCAGTGGCACCGTTCTTCCTATCGAAACAATAGCGATGGTGGCGGTTATTCTGCCAAGTTCGGTGGAGAGGGTTCTTCAGACTATGCCAATAGCGCTTATGGCGCTCTGGTGAGCCCGGAAATGCAGCTGGGGCTAAATTCTGAGCTGAAGTTCTATCATTGGATTGAAGCAGAGATTCACCAAACCGCGGGCTATGCCTGGGATGGGGGCTTGGTGCAGATGTCCATCAATGGTGGAGAGTGGCAGAGCATCACTCCCTTTAATGGCTATCCTTACAGGATTTACAACAATACAGCCTCTCCCTTCAGCGCTAATACCTTTGTCTATTCCGGCACCTATGGCTGGCAGGAAGCATCTTTTGACCTCTCTGCCTTCAGTGGTTCCGCCAGATTCAGGTTTGTTTTCGGTTCGGATGGTTATACCACCGGTGAAGGCTGGTATATAGACGATGTGCATTTGGAATATGATCCCGTTGCCAATCAGGACGCCAATCTCGCGAATGTCCCTGTGCAGATTTTGGGCAATTACCCCAATCCTTTCAACCCAAGCACGACCATCAGATTCAACACTCCCGCACTGGCAGAAGCCAGGCTGGGGATTTACAATCTGCGTGGACAATTGGTCAAGAGCTATACGCTGCAAAACCTGCCTGGCGGCACGAGCTCTGTGGTTTGGGATGGGTTAGACAACAACCGCAATGCGGTATCCAGCGGAGTCTATTTCTACCGTTTGGAAGCCATGGGACAGGTTCACTCTGCCAAGATGATCCTGATGAAGTAGTTTGCATGAGATCTATCTGCGCTATCATAATAGCGCTATCTTGCGTTCAATTGATAGCGCAGATAGAAGTCTCTATGCATTCCACTGTTATCGACAGCCTATATGCGATCCCGGCATTGGATGTTGATATAGCAGCTAGCACCGCAGGTGTTGCATTTAGCATGAATACCACTACGTATGAATTCGAAGTCGGAGACTTAGGCTACCCTTATGAAAACTGTTCGATGAGATCATTTATCAGCTATCCTCTTCCAACAATCCCTAGTGGTTTTTCGCTAGATAATGCAACAATCAGGTTATACCAGTTTTCCAGTGGCGGATCTGAGCAATTGGAAGATTTGTCCTATGTGATTACTTCCTTTCCCCACTGGGATATGGCTGGTGGAGACACCGTTAAATGCATCGTGAGCCATATTGATTATGATATCAGCTTGGGGCTGGACGATTGGGCAAAAGGAGATGAGGGCAATCCCTATACCTATAACCCCAATGTGGGCGAGATTACCTGGGAGGGAATCAATGAACCGGGAAGTGAACCAGGACATCATGGTGAAGCAGGCTACCGCTACCTGGATGTTACCGATTGTGTGCTCTATGACCTGGCAATAGGCAGCATATTCAGCCAATACCGGATCGCCTTTCAGATTAATACTGATTATGATAATAAATGGGATTACGTGGCGTTTAAGAGCATGGATAGCAATAATGAACACCAACGTCCAATCATGTTGTTCACCCTCTACAATCCCAGTTCAGCTTCGGATGATCTTAATCCTCAGGTGTTAGTCAAAGTCAATACGAGTCCGAATCCCTTTGCATCCCAAGTAACGCTTAACATAAGCCTAAAAGACAATTCAGAGCTAAGCATTAAGCTCTTCGATCTGAAGGGACGCGTGGTAAAAGAGATTGGCTCATCTTATTATTCAAAAGGTTCGCATAACATTGGCGTGGATACATTTGATCTACCAAGTGGCATATATCTATTGCAGGTAAAGGCAGGTAGTGAGTTAATCACTAAAAAAATCACCTGCCTGAAATAAAGGGAGGAAAGATGAGAACACTCATCACCTTAGTCTTTGTGTTGTTCTGCCTTCAACTGTGGGCACAGGTACCAGATACCACGAGTGTAGCCCCGGGCAGATTGATCATCAAGGTCAACCAGGCTTTTCAAACTATCGGAACCCGTTCAGATGGGATAATCGAGACGGATCAAACATGGTTCAACAATCTGGCAGTTCAATATCATATCGATGTGCTTCGGCAGATGTATGTGGGAAGCACAGTATATTCCCCAATCATACACATTACACCAGCAGAATAGAGAGGCTCTTCTGAGTTCGATTGCTAATCTCAATGAGACTGAAGAGAGCTACGACACAACACCACCTCTTCTGTTGCTTGGTAACTATCCCAATCCTTTCAACCCAACCACTACAATAAGATTCCAGATGAATGATGAGTCTAACGTCAAGATAGCAGTATTCAACATCAGAGGACAAAGGGTTAAAACTGTTTTAAATGAACATAGACTTGCAGGAACGAATTCTGTTGTATGGAATGGAAGGGATGAAAACAATACTCTGGTTGCATCCGGAGTCTATTTCTACCGTTTGGAAGCCATGGGACAGGTTCACTCTGCTAAGATGATCCTGATGAAATAATTATGAAAAACAGGGCTTGACAATGGCTTTTAACAAGAAACCCGGGATTGTCGTTCTTACTGGTGCAGGCATCAGCGCAGAATCTGGGATTCGAACTTTCCGCGACGCCGGTGGTTTATGGGAAAACCACCGCGTCGAGGATGTTGCCAGCCCCGAGGGCTTTGCCAGAGATCCGGAGATGGTCTGGCGGTTTTACAAGGATAGATACTATCATTCTTTGCAAGCTCTTCCCAATCCAGGGCATTTGGCTCTGGTGAAACTGGAGCAGGTCTATCCGGATAACTTCACTTTGATCACACAGAACGTGGATGGGTTACATCGTCATGCCGGGAGCCGTAAGCTTTACGAAATGCACGGCAGGCTCAGGACAGCTTTGTGCAGTTCCTGCACCCTCCGGCACGATATGGCCAGCCTCGATCTGGAGCCTTTGATTCCTCTTTGTCCCTCTTGCGGAGGTAAGATGCGGCCGGATATAGTGTGGTTCGGAGAGATTCCTTACTACCTGGATGAGATCGAAGAGGCTTTGCAGGATTGCGTGTTGATGCTCGTGATTGGTACCAGCGGAGTGGTCTATCCAGCAGCTGGTTTTGTGATGACTGCCAAGTATTTTGGAGCCAGGACAATCGGGGTGAATTTTGAGAAGCCGGAGCAGTTCAGCGTCTTTGATGAGTTTTATCAGGGCAAGGCAGGAGAGGTCTTGCCAGGGTTGGTAAACCGGCTGATCGAGAGAGGGATTCCGGAGCTGAAGGTATAGCTGAACAATCCTCCGGTTTCGGGGTTGCGCACTTACTTGTAGAACAATATGACTGGTTTAGCCTAGCAATCAGTAGAATAGCAAAGATTTTCCTTGTCTTAAAACCTAGACTTGGTTTTATGGCAAAAAGACTACAAAAGAGGTTTTGGAAATGGACTTGTCCAGACGTGCACAGGAAATTCAGGCATCTCCCATCCGCAAGCTGATGCCATATGCAAACGCTGCGAAGAAGAGGGGAATCAAGGTATATCATCTCAATATCGGTCAACCGGATATCGAAACACCTCAGGCGATGATTGATGTGTATCACAATTATTCAGAGAAGGTTTTGGCCTATGGTCCCTCCCAGGGATTGGATAGCTACCGTCAGGCTCTGGTGCATTATTACCAGCAGCAAAAGATAGCCCTGCATGAAGATGATATCATCGTAACCACAGCCGGTTCGGAAGCAATCACCTTTGCCATGATGCTGGTCTGCAATGAAGGCGATGAAGTGATCGTGCCGGAACCTTTTTATACAAACTACAATGGCTTTGCCACCATGGCATCGATCTCGATCAAACCGATCACGACCTATGCGGAAGACGGCTTTGCCCTGCCTGAGGATAGCTATTTTGAAAAGCTTATTGGTCCCAAAACCAAGGCGATCATGCTCTGCAATCCCGGCAATCCCACCGGAGCAGTGTATAGCAAAGAAGAGATCTTTAGAATTGGCGCTCTGGCGAAGAAGCACGGACTCTATGTGATCTCCGATGAAGTATATAGAGAATTTGTGTACGATGGCACCAGCCACACCAGCATAATGGATGTGCCCGGTTTGGAGGATAACGCCATTATGGTGGATAGCATCTCCAAGCGTTACTCAGCTTGTGGAGCACGCATTGGTGCTATCATTTCCCGCAACAAGGCTTTGATGGCTGCTGCCATGAAGTTTGCTCAGGCGCGCCTTTGCCCCCCCACGATAGATCAGCTTGCTGCTGCTGCCTGTTGCTATCTGCCGGATAGCTATATTGGAAAGATTCATGCGGAGTATCAGAAGCGTCGCGACATCATCTTTGAAGAACTGAGCCAGATTGAAGGTGTTATCTGTAAGAAGCCTCAGGGCGCTTTCTACATCATTGCCAAGCTGCCTATCGAAGATGCGGAAGACTTCATCATCTGGCTGCTGAACGACTTTAATATCGATAGTGAAACCGTCATGGCTGCTCCCGCAGAAGGCTTTTATGCCACTCCGGGGCTGGGCAGAAACGAGCTTCGCCTGGCTTATATCCTGAATGAAACGGATATACGCAAATCCATGATGATCTTCAAAGAAGGATTCAAAGCCTATAAAGCTCTCAAAGGATGAAAGAGAAACTGCAAGCCATCCTGATCAAGGAGATTGTTGCCGGCCTGGCACATAACATCAACACGCCTTTGAACCTCATCCTGGGTTATGCCCAGCAGATGCAGACAAAAGGCTTCAATCCGGATCATCTCCAAAAGATACTCGATGCAGGCTTCAAGATAGACTCCATCCTCTCAGGCACCCAGCAAGGCATCATGCTCAGTGAAGATATCAACCTCTCAGAGTATGATTTGGTAGAACTATTAACCAAGGAACTGGTGCTGCTGACAGATGACCTGCGCATTAAACGGGCTATCAAGTTCAACACCGCTAAGCTGGTTGGTTCTTTCCCGGTGAAAAGCATTCCTGCTGCTATGTGTTTACTCTTCACCAGCCTGATCCACCAGATACAGGAGTATGCACCTGTCAGCCTGGATTTGGAGCCAGGAAGCTTTGGAGAATATACTGCACTGGAGCTCAGGCTTGATTTCCCGGAGCAGGATCAGGTGCCAGAGCTATATTTGCCAGGAAATCAGGAGATTTGCGAATATCTGAGCTTGACTGAGGCTTATGAGCTCTTTGAGCTTGCTCAGGAGAATAAGATTGTGAGGATCAGGATAAATGATCTCTGATAAAGAGAAACAAAGCATCCTGGTGGTGGACGACAGCGAAGAAACTCTGGAGCTCTTCAGTCTACAGCTGGAAGAGCATTACTACGTCACCACTTCCACCAGTCTGGCAGATGCCAGAGCCATCCTGGGAAGGCACCGCTTTCATCTGGGCATCATCGATCTGATACTGCCCGGTGAGAATGGCTTGGATCTGATCCAGGAGATTAAACAACACTATCCCTATATGTCTGTGATCGCTATCAGCGGCCAGGCCTCAATTGAAACAGCCGTTCAAGCTATGAAGCTGGGGGCGGATGAATTCATCGTGAAGCCCATCCGTAATCTGGATCTGATCAATATCCAAGTGGAAAAGATCCTGCAAACCCAGTGGCTGATCGAAGAAAATAAACGCCTGCAAAACCTGATCCGCAAAGACATTCAGACCGATCTGATCATAGGCAGCAGTCCCTCCATCCAAAACGTTCTTCAAAAAGTTAAGAAGATCTCAAAGCTGGATGCCACAGTGCTGATCACCGGAGAAACCGGAGTAGGCAAGAGCGTTTTTGCCGAGTTGATACACCGTAACAGCCTGCGCAAGGATAAGAAGTTTGTGAGCGTGAACTGCGGTAGCCTCACTGAGACTTTGCTGGAAAGCATATTGTTTGGTCATAAACGTGGCTCTTTCACTGATGCAGTGCGGGATAAGATCGGCTATTTCCAGGAAGCCAGCGGGGGTACTTTGTTCCTGGATGAAGTCACCGAGACTTCGCTAAGCTTTCAGGTGAAGCTGCTCAAGGTGCTGGAAACTGGCTTTTTCCGCGTGGTAGGCAGTGATAGCGATCTGCATGCCAATATCAGAATCCTGGCTGCCTCAAACAAAGACCTAAAAGAGTGCGTTCGCACTGGCAGCTTCCGCGAAGACCTCTACTACCGCCT
>JAEZUG010000103.1 GCA_023421135.1 Candidatus Cloacimonadota bacterium
GCCGTCGCCTCTGGTGCTGGCATAGCTGAGCTTTCCATCATCATAGAAGAGATTGATACTGAAGCCATCGATCTTGAGTTCTGCACATAGTGCAGGGAAGTGACCCAGATCCAGGCTGAGCTTTTGCACAAAAGCTTCCAGCTCTTCCAAGCTGTAGGCGTTGTCCAAGCTGTACATCCGCTGTTTATGGGGGATGACTCCTGCTCCGGCTTGAAGATCACTGCCCACTTTGTCCAGGATGTCTTCCGGTTTGCTTTCTTCGTTCAGTTGAGCTCTGAGATCCTCGAGTTTACGCACCAGCATGTCGTATTCATAATCACTGAGAGTTGGGGCAGCCAGTTCGTAATAGAGCAGATTATGTCGCTCTATCTCTTGAGTTAGCTTCTGGATTTGCTGTTTTATCTCGTCTTGATTCATTGATATCTGTAGAGTTCAGGACGTCTGTCCGAAAAGGCGTTGTTGAGCTTGGTAACTTGCTTATTTTGGGCCAAGGACGGATCAATCGCAACGGTCACCAAATCCTCGCTATCCGTGGAAAGGCGTTCCAAGATCTCTCCTTTGGTGCCAAGTATTTGGCTGGCTCCGGTAAAACTCTCTTCCTGGTCAAGGTTCGTTTCCGTGCCTATCCGGTTGGCTGTGAAGCTGAAAACCCGGTTCTCCAGGCTTCGGGTTTTCATGGCTTCCTGGCACCAAGGCAGCACCAGATTGGAGGGATGAGCAACGATCAAGGCACCTGCCAAAGACAGGCTGCGCATGGCTTCTGGAAACTGCCAATCAAAGCAGATCATCATTCCAACAGGAATCCCACCTTTGGCTGGATAGACCTGAAAACCTGTGTCACCAGGCTCGAAGAAGAGTTTCTCCCGGTAGAAAAGATGCGTCTTGCGATAGATGTGAATGCTACCATCAGGATTTATCAGTGTAGCAGAGTTAAAAAGCTTGTCTCCGGCTTTCTCGCAGAAGCCATAGACTACAGAGAAATTACGCCGGGAGCAGAGTTCCTTGAAGGCAGCGAAAGACTTTCCGGTATGGATATCTTCGGCAACGGGGAAAAGCTCTTCCCTGGTCTGAAAAACGTAACCGCTTGTAGCGAGCTCGGGGAAGACTATCAGGTCTGTATCTGCATCCTGAGTCATTTCTATCATTCTGCTCAGATTATAATCCAGATCAAGCAGATGGGGCTCAAACTGGCACACAGAAACTTTGTACATATCTTAGTCCTTATTTCTCAGTAGGGGCGCAACAACACGATCCAGTACCCCCATGAGTTTGGATATGGTCATGCCGTAGTTTGTGATGGGGACTCCGCGACGTTGTGCTTCAACGATGCGTCGGTTCATCTCCATGGGGTTGATCATGCAGCCACCACAGTGGATGGCTACGGCAAACTTCTCCAAATCTTCGGGAAAGTCGTGACCGGCAAAGACCTCAAAGTGCAGGTCTTTACCCGTGTATTCTTTTATCCATTTGGGTAGTTTGTTCCTGCCGATATCGTCTTTTTGTACGTGGTGTGAACAGGCTTCGGCGATCAGAACATAGTCACCATCTTGCAGTTTATCCAGTTGCCGGGTGCCTTCCAGAAGACTGTCCAATTCGCCTTTGTAGCGGGCGTAGAGCACGGAGAAGGTGGTGAGCTCGATCTCTTTGGGAGTGAGACGATCGACCAGCTCAATTGCCTGAGAATCAGTGATCACCAAAGCGGGATATTCTTTGAATGAAAAGATGGCATCTTCAAGCTCGGTTTCTTTGACCACCATGGCTTGAGCGTCATGATCAAGGATGTCTCTGATGGCTTGGACCTGAGGCAGGATCAGGCGTCCCTTGGGTGCTGCAGAATCGATGGGGCAGACCAGAATCACTCTGTCTTTGGGCTTGATCAGGTCTCCCACCAGTATACGGTTTTCCAGTTTATATTTGGGAGCCAGCTTCACCAGGGCTTCTTTTGCCTCTAAAATTCCGGTCTTATTCAGTGCGGAGACAGCAACGAAGGGAGTGTGATTGGCCTCGCACCAGGCTTGGTTGGAGGTGCTTGTATCACATAGATCAGTTTTGTTAAAGATCATCAGAGTTGGTATCTCCAGCTCCCTGATCCTCTCCAACATATCCAGCTCCTGGTTGCAGAAAGCTTGGTTGTCGTTCACAAAGAGAACAATATCGGCTCGATAGAGTACTTTGCGAGTGGATTTGACCCTCTGTTCGCCCAGTTCTCCACTGTCGTCCACACCAGCAGTATCGAAGAAGGTAACAGGCCCCAGGGGTAGAAGTTCATAATGTTTATCAACAGGATCAGTCGTTGTACCTGCTACTTCTGATACGATTGCTATCTCCTGACCCACCAACGCATTAATCAGGCTGGACTTTCCGGCATTGCGTTTTCCGATCAGGGCTATTATCAAGCGTTCGCCACGGGGTGCTAAGCTCATAGTTTCTCCATTATATTCTATTTTTCTTGACCATACCATCATCTGGACGGTAATACTTGAAAAGGCAAGCTAATCAAGCTCTGTAAATCGGTCAAGAGCTTTATCAAAAATAGTGAGCAGTGAGCAGAAAGTGACGAGTGACAAGTGACGAGTGACAAATGCTCTCTCATTCTGCACTCATCAGATACGCATCTCATACTCATCAGACACGCATGAAGTTACATGGGTGTCACATGGGTGTCACATGGGTGTCACATGGGTGTCACATGAGTGTCACATGGGTGTCAATTCTGAAAGCTCTTAGAGAATAGGGTGGAATTGACTAATCCGGGAGCAATCTCTCACAGTTTAGGAGTACTCAAAGAGCATAGTCTGCGTCTGGATAGATTGAGGATAGGAGCCAAAAAAAGTCTTTACAGAATAAGAGAGTCGAATTAGTTTGTATTGTTGGTGAAAGAAGGCAGAAAGCCTTTGAATAGCACACAAGGAACTGCTATGAAAAAGTTACTAATTTTGCTCTTTGCTCTGGTTGCAATAGGGCTTTCCGCACAGAAGGTGGATCTGAATACAGCTTCTTTGCAAGAGATTATGAGGTTACCAATCTCAGAGATGCAGGCTCGCGATATCTATGATTATCGCCAGTATGTTGCATTCTTTGAGAGTATCTTTGATCTGAGGGAGATTCCCTCCATAGATCAGGTGACGCTTCTGCGTATCAGAGATATGGTGGTCGTTTCCCTCTATCGCGAGACAGATGAAGTGACTGCGCGGCGTGAAGAGATCAAGGATCTTTTGGAGAGGCTGGATAGTAATGAAGGTGGCTCAGAAGGTATGTCCGACGTTTGGGAAGACTATCTGATGACCCCCCAGAATGTCAATACAATGCATTTTGACGATCTCATCAGCTTGCCAAATGTCTCTCCGGTTGACGCTGTCGCCATCCTGAAGAGGATCGCTCAAGGGGATACAATTGCCGATATGCGTGATATGCGTAATTCGGTTGGTTTATCCCATTATGGATATACGAATCTGCGGTCTTACGTATATTACCGGAACCCTCCCGTGAGGAACAGATTGTATGTGGATGCTCAGATGCAATATTACACGCGCTACTTTGAGGAAGGTGCATATGATATGTATCATGAACCTTTCCTGAGAGAAGATTATGGTGTGGTTACTGTAGTTCCACACGACAAGAGGTTGACTTATCTGGGATATTTTAATCTTGATCAGGTCGATCCAGACTTCATGGCAAAGCTTCGGGTCAGGTATGGCAATCATGTGAAAGTCGGCTGGATGGGATATAGCCCCAAAGGCGAAACCAATCTCTGGGAGAGAAGCGGAAGTGAGCTCTTGGAAGATTCCAAGTATTTTGCTGGCTATGAAAACACTGTCTTACCCCTACTGCCAAAGACGCAAGTGAAGCTCTATTTGGGCCATTACCGTGCCACCTATGGTGAAGGCTTGGTGATGGAAAATACAGATTTCTACAGTTCACGCAAGACTGGCTATGGCTTCAGTAAAAGGATTCTGGGGCTTAGCCCGGATCTTTCCCGGACTCAGACCTATGCTCTCAGGGGAGCAGCCCTGGAGCTCCGGCATCCAATGTGGGGCTTCAGTGCTTTCGTATCTTCAGATAAGAAAGACGCTCTGGTCTATATGGAAAAGGAGCAGGATGATTCCGGAAATCCCACAAACTATCTTTCTCCTGTAATGACTGATGATGGCAAGTATCAGGTTTTGAGCTATGTCACTCCCACGGTAGGTTTTGAAGAAGATGAGCTGAGGTCTGCTGAAGCTTATTGGAATCAAGAGCTTAGTGCTGGTGGTGCATATGCAGTTCCTTATATCAATCTGGCTTACCGTAAGAACTTCATCGAAGAGAAGCTCTGGGGTACTCATCTGCAGTTTAGCCCCAGAATCGGGACGAAGCTTGGGTTTACGACTTACACAGCTCTTTACGATAATGCCCACTTTGTAGTTCCGGATTGGAACACGCTCAAGACTCTCTTTGTGCGTAATTCATACTATTACAAAGTGATCAAGGGTGTGGATTCCGAGGTTGCAGGGCTCTATAGCACCAGAAATAGTGATTATATCCGGGATTATCGCAGAGTGATAGGTTTTGATGGTCATACCGTGCTGGGTAATGTCTCGGTGCAGGGTGAATATGCAGAACTCTCTGTGACTGGTGAAGATGTGAAGCTGGGAGACGATCCCAAGGCATATCTGGTGAGTGCTTACTCCCAATATGAGAATCTCTATTTCCTGGCTCTGATGAGACACTATGATCTGAACTTTGACAATCCGTACAGCAATGCTTTCTCCGAGCATGAGCGTTTTGATGATACTATATTGGAGAAATACGTCTATTCTCTCACCAATCCTTCAATCTCAGACCTTTATCAGAATAGCTCGCAAGCTCAACCGGAGCATGGTATCTACTTTGAGACCAGATACAAGTTCAACAACTACTTCACGGTCGGCAGAAGCTATCTGGATCTTTGGGAAAGACTATCCGATGGCAGACGCAGTGCCCGTTTCCAGAGTGAGCTGGAGTTCCGGCCTCTATATCAAGTGGCAATGAGACTGCGCTATAAGAACCAGGTGAATCGTTATGATGACACTGCTGAGCGCGGAGTCTCCAAGACCAATGAATACACTCTTTCTCTCCGGACTTTCCTCTCCAACAGAGATTTCCTGGAGTTTGAGTACAGATATAATACAGTGTGGGGACCTCCCTATACTTCTCTTACCAATCCTGCTGATGGTGGAAACAATAGCATGGCTGCTGCCAGCACTCTGATGCAAGGGGATTATCTGGCAGTGAATTACACACATAACTTCAATTCCACTTTCAAGATCCAAGGCTCATTCAACTATTGGTATGGCCATGGCATTTCACATTGGGATTGGGAAGATATGGAGATAGATTTCATGGGAGAAAAAGGTGCCAAAACCTGGATAGCCCTGCATAGCAGAATCTCTCAGAACCTGTATATGACGCTGAAATATCGTAACAAGAGTTACCAAGCCAAGGAACTCAGGATCCGGGAATACAACGTGGATCTTCCTGCTGATAGCTATTGGGAAAGGGTTCAGCACAATGAAAACACTATTCGTTTAAATCTTGATTACCGCTTCTAGCAGGAGGATAAATGTCTTTTAATAAATCACACAAGGTATTCCTGATCACACTGTTACTGGCTTGTGCTGGACTCAGTCTTCAGGCTTGGTCGATCACCGATACGTATTTTGGAAACAAGGTTGGAACCATGGATCCCCGAGCCTTTGCTATGGGTGGAGCCACTGCCTATAATAATCTCAGTCCCATGGGTATCAGTAGCAATCCGGCGAATCTGACTCAGATTAACCGGATCTTTGGTTTGGCGGGGAAAGCTGGGCTGAACCGAAATGAAGACAATCGTGCTATTCCGCTCTATAACAGCTTCGATGCCTATATTGACGATGCAGTGATAAGCTCCAACATCAATGAGTTCTATCAATATGGAGCCAGTGGATTTGCCAATCTTCATCTGGGTAAGCTCCGTCTGGGTGGAGGCTTGTATTATGTGCCGATGACCAGTTATGACGGGAAGTATCTGGAACAAATCCGTAACAACCGTGGAACAGACAATGATGGCTATCCCGAAATGATCGCAGTGAATAGCATTGAAAACACTGGCTTGATCAACAAGGCTTCAGGTGTCGCTTCCATTCTTTATGAGATAGACGACGAGATGAATGTGAGCCTGGGATTTGATTATGGTCTGGTGAATGGAGATGTTGATCAGGAAAAGAGCATCCGCTGGACTAAATGGTCGGAAGATCAGGTGGGACAAGGTGTGCTGCCGGATTCTACTTACACAAACGAATTCAGTCTTGAAGGTCAACAGATGAAGGCAGGTATCAGCCTGCAACTCAGCCCCAGATTGGGTATTGCTGCAGTTTATACTCTCAAGAGCACTTTAGACATGATGGGAAGCAGCAGAACAGAGCAAGATGCGTGGCTAAACCATACTGCTGTCGATAATACTGTGGACTATGATGAAGATTACGTTCTGCCTTCCGAGCTAAGAATAGGTTTCTGCTATCAACCCCGTAATGTTGTTCGCACTTGGTTCAATCTGGATGTGGAGCAGGTGAAGTGGTCTGATATCAGCGATATGTATGATGATACTTACAACTTATACGTTGGTGTCGAACATAGCATCCGTAACCGCATACCTCTTAGGCTTGGTTTCCAGTCGGTCACTAGCTACCGTATCGAAAATGAGTCTCAGACAGTGAACGGGGTTGTTGTTCCACTCCAATGGGCAAAGAAGACTCTTACCCCCATGATCACCGCTGGTAGCAGCGTAGCCTTGGCTGAAGGGCTCAGCCTGGATTTGGGCTTTGGTTTTGCCTGGCGTGAATATGAAAGCCTGGATCTCTTCAGAGACAGCTATTACAACGATATGATCTACACGGGTGCCACCACATATGCATTGTGGCCCAATTCCTACATTAACCTGACCGATCGTGGATGGGACAATCCTGATAAGGTATCGGAGAATTTCATCAGCCTAATGACCGGTCTCAGCTTTGTTTGGTAAAGCTATGAGAAAGATATACATACTACTATTACTTCTGCTTCTGGCCGTAAACTGGTTGGCAGCAGAGGACTTGAGATTGGACGTATTATGGTCCAATGATGTGCATGGTGGGATAGACCGTGCCAAGGCTACATTTATGAATCCAGAATTCCCCCCCCAATTGGGTGGGGGAGCTTCTGCTGCTACCTTGATTAAACACGTCAGAAGTCTTGGTGGTAACGACAGATCCACTTTGCTGGTGGATGTGGGAGATTTCTTCCAGGGACGCCCGGTCGGTACGGTTACAAACGGTACAGCAGTGATGGAGTATATGAACGCTATTGGTTATGAAGCTATGACCATTGGTAATCATGAGTTTGATATTGATCAGGAGACTTTAATCAGCACTCTCAGCCTGGCTGAGTTTCCCATCATTTCCTGCAACGTTATTGACAGAGCTACTGGTCAGATTCCCAGCTATGTTCAACCCTACGTTATCATAGAGAAGATGGGTGTCAAGATTGGTCTTTTGGGAATGACTACAACAGATACAGAGAAGATGAGCTTTCCCGAGAATATCGCCGGAATAGATTTCATCGATGAGAAGGAAGCTCTCACTCGCTGGGTGACGCATCTCAGGCGAGTCGAGAGAGTCGATCTGGTGATTGTGGTAGGCCATGCCGGCCTGCCTTATGATATCGAGCCCACTTATCTAAGCCGTTATGATGCACAGGGTAATCCCCTGGCTGATAGAACCGCTGTCTGGGGTTGGGACGCTCAGGAGATAGCCAGAGAAATACCGGGAATTGATCTCTTCTTAGGTGGACACATGCATCGTGGTGTGGCTCATCCCTGGATCGATCCCGTTAATCATACCATGGTGATTCAAGGCTATGCATATGGATCGAACCTGGGTTGGATCACTCTAAAGATCGATTCTATGACCAAAACTATCAGTGGTTACGAGAGCCCCGCCATGCGTGAAGGCTCTATGATAACCCTTTTTGAAGACCAATTTATCCCGGACGAAGAGATAGGTGCAGCCATCGAAGCTCAGGTTGCTATTGCCGAAGCCGGAATGGACGAGGTGGTTGGAAGTGCTGCAGTCTATCTATCCAGAACCAATGTAGATGCACAAAGCCTGATGGGAAACACCGTGGTGGATGCCATGCGGGTAGATGTCAATGCAGATTTCTCCTTCCTCAATCTGGGTGGAATTAGAGCAGACATTGCTTCCGGCCCTGTTACATATCGCAGCGTCTTTGATGTGATGCCTTTTGATAACATGGTGGTAAGCTTCCGTTGTACCGGGGAATTCCTGAAACGTGTGATCGAGGCCAGAATAGCCGGTGGTCGCCATGGCATGATAGTATCCGGTGGGAACGTGGTCTATTCCAAACGCTATCCTGATGGACAGAGAGTTACCAGTCTCCGGATTGGGGGACAGCCTTGGGATCCCAATAAAATCTACGCCGTTGCTACCACAGACTTCCTGATGCAGGGCAATGCCGGCCTTACTCTACTCACTTCAGTCCCAGAGACGGATATCACCTATCATCAGATCAATCTACGTGATTCCATTGTTCGTTATTTCAAGAACAACAGCCCGATCCGGACGAGAATCGACGACCGTTGGGAACGTAATGACAGCTCCAGACATAGTCCGGAGTTACTACCATGAAAGCCCTAATTGTTGTATATTCCAAAACTGGTCACACACGAGAGTTTGCCCAGAAGATAGCTCTGCAGATCAAAGAGAACGGCAATGAAGCGGATATTCACATCCTGGAGACTGTACAGCCTGTTGCTGATAGTATGAATCCCACTTCTATGGACTTTGAGCTGAAGCCAGTTCCTGAGATTTCATCGTATGACTATTTATTGGTGGGGACGCCGGTCTGGGCTTTTCGTTCCGCTCCTTTCGTACTGAAGTATCTCAGTGGATTAGGCAATCTAAAAGGTAAGAAAGTTATTCCCTTCGTGACCATGGGATTCCCCTGGGCCTTCCTGGGAGGCTCGGCTGCTGTTGGTAAGATAGCCAATCTGGCTCTTTCCAAAGGGGCAATTCCGCTAAAAGGGTCAATTGTTACCTACATGCTCTCCAAGCCACAAGAGATTATGGATCGTGAAGCTCAGAGAATAGGGCAAGCCATCAGATAGTAAACAATAAGATTACATAGAACGCATGAGAGCTCCGGTTTTCATGCGTTTTTTATTAATATGGCCCTTACTCTGCACACCTGTAAAACGCATTTAATACTCATGAGACACGCGTGAAGATACATGGGTGTCACATGGGTGTTGCATGCGTGTCGAGTTAGAGACAAGTAACAAGAGCTGTGCTGCCGTCACATCCACTGCTTGTTCGATACTGATCTTTAGCTGATCCTCCGGCTCCACACATACTCACTTGTTGCTTGTTACTGGTCACTTGTCCCTTTCCGATTGAGAAGAGGCTTGACACAATTACCAGTAGTAATAGGCTGTGCTACTGATTATGAAAGGAACAGGAAAGCATCGGCAACCCGGATTCTTCACAGTTGATGTGGAAGACTTCTATCACATCATTGGTGTGAGCGGAACTCCCAATATAGCGGAGTGGGACTCCATCAACCCCAGAGTCTCAAAGGGGTTTTTCAGGCTGTTGGAACTCTTGGATAGTACAGAGACCAAGGCTACGTTCTTCTTCCTGGGCTATATAGCAAAACGTTTTCCGGAGCTGGTGAAAGAGGCTCATACTCGTGGTCATGAGATAGCCTCTCACGGGATGTATCATCAGGAAGTGAGGCATCAAAGCTCTGCTGAATTTCTCTCGGACGCCAAGGCTTCCAAAGCCTTGCTGGAAGATATCAGTGGTGAAAAACTGCTGGGCTGGAGAAGTGCAGGGTTTTCCATGAACCAACACACTCCCTGGTTTTTCGATAAGCTTCTGGAAGCAGGTTATAGTTATGATTCATCCATTGTTCCCAATCGCCTGGGTCATAAAAGGCTCTTTGCGGCAGATGCCTCTCCTGCTTTTGTTACCACTGGATCGGGCAGGATTTTTGAGTTTCCCATCGGAGTTGCCGATATTGGGATGCTGCAAGTAGGCATGTTCGGAGGTGGATACCTGAGGTTTTTTCCTCAAGCCGCCATATGCAGAATGGCCTTGCAAACGCTTCAGAAACGCCCCTTGCTGATCTATATCCATCCCCGTGAGATGGATCCTGGGCATCCCAGGATTTCCATGAATCCTTTTCGCTACTTCAAGAGCTATATAAACATGTCCAGCGTTCCAGACAAGCTTGGCACTCTGCTGAGTATCACAGAATACCGCACTCTGGGAGAGTATTATGCCGAACAATGTTCAAAGTAAAACAGAGTCCTTCTTCGATTCCTATGCTGTAGATTTCAACGCTATATATGGTAATGACGACAAGTGGTTTTCCGGTTTCATCAATCGGATCTTCAGGCGTAGTATGCGCTTGCGTTACGAATATACTATCAATGCTTGTAATCCCCTAGAGCAGAGGACAGTCTTGGATATTGGCTGCGGACCGGGACATTACTCAATTGCTTTGGCAGCACTTGGAGCAAAGAGCGTCTTAGGATTGGATTTTGCCCAGAGTATGATAGAGATTGCGCAGCAGAAAGCTGCCGATGCTGGGCTTGAGGCTGTCTGTGAGTTTCGCACCGGTGATTTCTTTGAGCTGGATGAGAGTGTTCAATACGACTACGTGATCCTGATGGGATTCATGGATTATATGCCTGATGCTGAAGAAGTGATCTCCAAAGCTCTCAGGCTCACACGCAAAGCCTGTTTCTTCAGCTTCCCATCCTCAGGAGGGGTCTTAGCCTGGCAAAGGCGTTTGCGCTACAAATCCCGCTGTCCGCTCTTTCTGTATAACAAAGAAGAGCTGATTCGTCTCTTCAGCCACCGCAGAGACTTCCATACTCAGATCAGAAAGATTGATCGGGACTTCTGGGTCAATGCTGAAAGAAGAGTGCAATAGTGATATTGGATGAGCTGGAGAAAAGTCTAATCTGATGGATAGTGTTAAAAGGATTATAGCTGGATACCGCAGACGAATGAACTTCGTCCGGATGGCTCGAGCCATACTTCAGAGCCTGATGATCTTTGTTCTTGGCCTGCATCTCTTCTACCTGCTGCATAAGAACCTGGATTCCAGCTCACAAATCTTGTTCTATTCCAATCTGGCTATCAGGTCTTTGCTGGTTCTGGTGCTTATCTACGTCCTCTTCCGAGCCAGCCAGAAGCTGCTTAGCTCTCTATTGACAGCTCGTTATCTGGATTCCTGTACGGATCATTGTGATGATCTCTTGCAAAATACTTTGGAGCTGGAAGATAAAGGAACGTCAACCGAGATAGTGAACGCTCTGGCTCAGCAAGCAACAGAGAGGTTGGAGACCAACAAATACAAGCTTCCGGCCTTTCTTTCCACCAAGCTAAGTCTGCTTTACATCACTTACTTTGTCTGTATTGGAGCTATCTGGAGCCTGGATTATGCAGATTTCTCCAGCTCATTGCACCAATTCTATACCAATAGAGTAGAATCCCTGGTGTACAAAGATACTATCGAAGTCAAGCCTGGTTCCGTTCGCTTAGCACGAAACAGCCAGCTCCTTGTTGAAGTGGTCAATCCTGAGCGCCGTCTGGAGCACAGACTGTTTTACCGCACGGAATCTTCCTGGCGAGAACTGGCCATGACAGATTATAGTTATCTGTTTGAACGGCTGGAGAATAACCTCGAGTACTATGTGGAAAACAATGCTGCCAAAAGCCCTGTCTTTAAGGTTGAGGTAGTGGATGAGCCGATTGTACGGGCTTGGCAGCTTAGTTATAGTTATCCATCTTACATGGGCCTGAATCCAGTAACAGACAGTCTCTCCTATGGCAATATCACTGCTTATGCCGGAACTCGCGTCAAGCTGGCAATTCGCAGTAATGTTCCTCTGGTCTCTGCCACTCTGAGATACTCTGATGGCAAGTCTGTGGATTTGTCTGCACTGGACTCTCAAAATTGGCTCACACAGCTCACCGTAAGTTCGAATCAAACCTGGTATATGGAACTCAAGGATGAGCTGGGAAGGACGTCACGTCCAGAGGAAAAGCAGATCACTGTGGTGCCCGATAATCCTCCTCAGGTTCGAATTCTTTTTCCCGGAAGAGATATTACCCTGGAGCAGGATTTGCTGCTGCCCTTAATAATCAGTGGAGATGATGACTTTGGCCTGCAGGATTGCAACCTGAAGTATCAGATCAACGATGGTGCTATTCAGACCAAATCCATACAGACGGTGATCAGTGGCAAGCTCTTCAATCGCGATTATGTCTTTGAGATGCGTCCCCTGAATCTTATCCCGGGGAATGTTGTATCCTATTGGGTGGAGATATTCGATAACTCACCGGCTCATCAGAAAGCCGAATCAGCCGTCTTTAGAGCAAGATATCCCTCTATGGAAGAGATCTTTCGGGAGATTGAACGCCGAGAACGAAGTAACGCAGAAGATTTGGAACAGATTGCCGATCGCACGGGACAACTCCGAGAGGATTTTGAGGAGCTGCGTCGGGAGATGATGAATCAGGACAATCCCGAGTGGCGTCAGCAGCAGGAGCTGCAGCAGATCATGCGGGAGCAGGATACTCTGATGCAGCAGGTGGAGGATGTGAACCAGAACTTCCAAAACCTCATAGAGCGCATGGAGTCCAATACCAATCTCTCTTCGGATATGCTTCAGAAGATGCAGAGAATCCAGGAACTGATGGAAGAAATCAATAGCGAAGGACTCCAGCAAGCCCTGGAGCAGATGCAGGAAGCCATGGAGAATATCTCGATGGATGAGCTTCGCAGAGCGATGGAGAACTTCCGTTTCTCTCTGGATGACTTTGAGCAGAAGCTGGAGCAAACTCTTGATCTTCTAGAGAGTGTAAGGCTCGAGCAGGCTATGCAGAAAGCCCTGCAGATCTCCGAAGAGATGGAGCGCATGCAGGAAAACCTGAACCAAAGAACCTCAGATCAATCTCAGGATAATCAAAGGCTTGCTTCCGATCAGGAGAGTATCTCACAGAAGTATGAGAATCTCCAGCAGGAGCTTCAAAACCTGCAGAACATGATGGATCCTCAGAAAGACAAGGAAGCCCGCCAGAGCCTGGAACAGATGCGACAGGACATGCAAAACTCCCAGCTCAGCAGTGATCTCAATCAAAGCCAGCAAAAGCTTTCAGAAAACAACCGCTCTGCCGCTTCTCAATCCCAGGAAGAGGCTCTGCGCAAGATGAGGCAATTTACCCGTCGCCTTCAGCAGATGAAGGAATCTATGGCATCCGGCTCGCAGCAGGGAATCATGCAAGCCATGGAGGCAGCTATTCGTGAGCTGCTGGTCTTCTCTCGCAGCCATGAAGCCACGGCAGCCCGTTACCAGAACGATCCCTACAGCATTGTGGGTGATCTGATCTCAAACTATGAGGGCATTCAGCTCTCCTTGAACAAGCTTTACTCCAATCCCATGGTAATGATGTTTCTACCTCCCAAGTTCTTCATCGATCTCACTGCGACAAACACTGCTTACCGGGAGTTCTTCATTGGGATCAGCGAGATGCAATATGCCCGGGTTCCTGAACTATTGGTCAGTATCCAGCGTGGGATAAACCTGATGATCTACGACCTCATGCAAGCCATGCAAAACTCCAGCAGTGGCTCCGGAGGTGGGGGAGGGATGCAGTCTCTAATGCAGATGCTTGGGCAGATGGGGCAGGAGCAGCTTGCCATGAACATGCTTACTCAACAACTTCTCCAACAGATGCAATCTCAGGGGATGAGTCCCGCCATGCAACAGCAACTCCAGCGCTTGGCTTCCGAAGAACAGCGTTTGGCGGATAACCTGAAAAGAGCCCTGCAAAACAATCCTCAAGCTCAAAGGCAGGGAAACGCTATCCAGCAGATCATTGAAGAAGCCGAGACTATCTCCCGCCAGTTACGGGCTGGACAGCTCAATCAGGATCTCCTGAATCGTCAGGAACGCATCATCTCCCGCATGCTCGATGCTCAAAGGTCGCTAAACCAGAGGGAGCAATCCCGGGAACGCAGAGCCGAAGCATCGGAACGTCAGAACTGGGAAAGCCAGGGAGTCCCGGTAGATTTTGAGACCCTCAGACGCAGAGCAATTCTGGACGAGACCTATAGAAGCTATCCCCGGGAGTATCAGGAACTCATCATCGAGTATCTCAAGCGTATCAACGGAGGAAGCCAATAATGCAAAGATTCGGGCTTAGTTTGCTCCTTGCTGTAATGCTACTCGTTGCTGTATTTCCGCTGGCTGCACAGTACAACGAACAACAGATCCTCACCCAGCAGGCCTATCAGCTTCTGGCTAGAAGACAGTATAATGAGGCTGAACAAGCCTTTTTACAGATATTGCAACGCTTCCCGACAGATTCCAACAGCGTTCTGCAACTCATGCAGATCTATCTGCAGACTTCTCAGCTTTCCAAAGCCGAGACATTATTAGCAGAGCAACGCCGAATACTGCCCCCCAATATCTATACAGAACAAAGTATCCTGCTCACTATCCATCAGGGGAGAGCGCCAGAAGCCCTGAATATGGCTCAGAGCTATCTGGAGCAGCTTGGGCACGACCAGGCAAAGTATCGTCAATTGGCTTCCTACTTCGAACAGCGCAGCTTCTACGAGCAATCCCTTATTCTCTATCAGTCGGCTCGGGATCATTTCAACAATCAAGATCTTTTCACTCTGGAAACAGCCAATGCGGCGCTAAACTTCAGGCGTTTGGATCTGGCGCTCAGCAAGTATCTCCAATGGCTGAAGCTGAATCCCAACAACCTCTACTTTGTGAACAACCAAGTGAAGACCATCCTGCAGGAGGATGCCAGCCTGATCGAGCAGATTGGAGCAGAAGCCGCTCAAAACAATCTGCCGGCACTATGGGAGCTCTATGCGGGTGCCTTGCAGGCCTTGAAGCGCAATCTGGAAGCCCTGGAAGCCTTTAAACATCTGCCGGAAGCCAGAATGCAGCGTTTCTCTGACGAGCTAGTGGCTGCTGGATTCTACGAAATAGCTCTGCTTTCTCTGCTTCATTTACGTGATGCTGCCACTAGCAGCCCAGCAAAGGTGGATTACAAACTCAAGATTGCCCAGGTCTCTTTCAATATGGGCGATATCGATGCTTGTGCGTCTGTATTGGACAGCCTGCTGGCTGATCCGGAGCTGGGAACAACCCAGTTTCAAAACACCAGCAGAGTGAATTATCAAGCCCGTAAACTCCTGGCAGAAGTGCAGATCATCAGAGCAGTCGCTCTTGATAGTGTATTTGCCACTCTCGAATCTATTCGTCAGTATGCCCGAGGTGCATCGGAACAGAGTGAGGCCAGCCTCCAGATTGCCAAACTGCATCTAATGAACTCAAACTATACTGAAGCTGAAAGAGCTCTGAATCAAATCTCGGATAGTCAGCAGTTCCACACCCGGGAGTATTACAGAATCCTCAGCCACCTGTTGCGTAGCGAGGTTGACGCAGCGGACTCGCTAATGAACGAGATGATCATCGCTTACCCATCCAGTCCCTGGATAAACGACCTGATCGGCTTCATGATGATTGTGCTTTCCATTCCCGAGGATTCCCAGTCTGCTTTCATGCGGGCTTTTCAAACCTATAACCTGCGCCGCTCTGAAGCAGTTGATCTACTGCTAGATGTCTTTACTCAGACAACTGATGAAGAGATACTGATCCTGGCAGCAGAATGGGCTGCGGGGCTAGGCGATAGGGAAGAGGGACTCAGGATACTGAACCACGATTTTACCGATCCCATCAGTTCGGAATATGCCGGAGTTTTGCGCTTGAACTATACGCAGGACAGCGACATAAAAACCCAAGTGGCACGGGAATTCCTCTCTCAAAACCCCACCAGTGTGTTTTCTCCTGGTTTTCGGGCTATACTCAGCCGGGGACAATTCAACCGTCCACAGAGATAGCATCTATTCTCCCTTCTCCCTCAATCGTTTCTATAACGATTCTTTAGCAATTCTTTAGTGATCCTTTAACGAAAGCTAATGAAAGACTTATTCTATAGTAAGTTATGGATATAGATAGTAACAAGGGAGAGCTTACTTGGCAGGAAGTGACTTGACAACGAGCTTGCCTCCCTAAAACTGACCCTGCAAAAGGAGTATCGTATGAATAAGAAGATTCGTAAGTCCTACACCTTCGATGACGTGCTGCTGGTTCCGCAGTACTCTCCCGTTTTGCCCTCTCTGGTTGATCTGCACACCCGGATCAGTCCCGCCATTCAGCTCAATGTTCCCATCATGAGTGCTGCCATGGATACGGTTACGGAGCACGATTTGGCAATTGCCATGGCACGTGAGGGAGGTATCGGAGTAATCCACAAAAACCTCAGTATAGAAGAGCAGGCAAACGAAGTTCATCTTGTCAAACGTGCCGAAAGCGGAGTGATCACCAGCCCATATACAATCTCTCCGGACGATACCCTGGAATATGTCCTGAAACTAAAGACCGAACATAAAGTTGGGGGCTTTCCGGTTGTGGAAGGCAAGCTCCTGGTGGGAATCCTCACCAATCGCGATATTCGCTTTGAAACCAATCTCAAAAAGAAAGTCCGTGAACTGATGACTCCGCGGAGCGAGCTCATCACGGCAGCTCCGGGTGTTTCCAGCAAAAAAGCTTGTGAGTTGCTACAGAAACACAGGATAGAGAAGCTCCTTCTTGTGAATAAAGACGGTAGCCTCGCTGGAATGCTCACAGTTAAAGACATCATGAAAGAAATCCAGTATCCCAATGCCGTGCAGGATAAGAAGAAACGTCTCCTGGTGGGAGCTGCAGTAGGGGTGACGGGAGACTTTCTGGAACGGGCTCAGGAACTGGTTCGCAGCGGGGCAGACCTGCTTACTATAGATACTGCCCACGGTCATCAGATAAACATACTAAACGCTATCAAGACTATCAAGAAGCATCTTTCTGTTGATCTGATGGCTGGCAACATCGCTACAGCCAAAGCTGCGCAGTATCTGATAGATGGTGGGGCAGACCTGATCAAGGTCGGTATTGGTCCCGGCTCCATTTGCACCACCAGGGTTGTTGCAGGGATTGGGGTGCCCCAGCTCACTGCTATAATGGATTGTGCCGAAATGGCTTCCAAGCATTCCATTCCAGTGATAGCCGATGGCGGGATCAAGTTTTCGGGGGACATAGTTAAAGCTCTGGCAGGCGGTGCCAGTGCGGTTATGATCGGCTCTCTCTTTGCCGGAACCGATGAAAGCCCTGGTGAGTACATCATATACAACGGTAGAAGGTTCAAAACCTATCGTGGTATGGGTTCCATTGGCGCTATGAAGCGAGGCAGCAAGGATAGATATTTCCAGGAGTCCAGCGATGAGAACAAACTTGTGGCTGAGGGAATTGAAGGCATGGTGCCTTACAAAGGCCCTCTGAAGGACTATCTCTTCCAATTGGTGGGAGGTATCCGCAGTGGTATGGGTTATTGCGGAGCCGCTAATCTCCGCGAGCTTTGCCAGAATGCCGAGTTTATCGAGATCACTCCCGCTGGCTTGAAAGAATCCCATCCTCACGATATCCGCATTACCAAAGAAACACCAAACTACCAGAGCAGTGACTGAAAGCTTTGAGAACCTGATAAAGGACTTTTGCTTCTACCTCAAGGTGGAAAAAGGACTGGCTCAGAGCAGTCTGGATAGCTATTCCAGTGACCTGCGGGATTTCCTGGGCTATCTGCAGAAAGACGTGGAGAAGATCGATCACAACGATCTCCTGAATTACTTCATCAGCCTTCAGCAGACAGGTCTCGTCAATGCCAGCCTGGCTCGCCGGAGGGTGGCAATAAAGCAGTTCTACACATACCTGGAAGAAATGGGCATTCCCACCAAGCTTGATTTTGAGAAGGTTCCCAGCATCAAGATCGAAAAGCATCTGCCGGATTTCCTTTCGGTGGATCGGATGCTGAGCTTCCTGGATGGCTTGCCCCTATCCACTCTCCTGGAACAACGGAACAAAGTGATGCTGGAATTGCTCTATGCCTGCGGCCTGCGGATCTCAGAGCTTTTAGGGCTCAGAACCCACGATCTGAATCTCTCAGAGATGGTGATCCTGGTGATGGGCAAGGGCAGTAAACAAAGGTTTGTGCCTTTTCCGGATGCTGTGGCAGAGCTTCTGGAGCTTTATCTGAGGCAGACACGTCCTGCAATAATCAGGTTTGGAAACACCGATATCCTCTTTCCTAACAGCCGTGGGGGACAGATGAGCCGGATGGGCTTCTGGAAGATCCTAAGGGCGGCGTGTTTGAAAGCCGGGATCAAGCAGCGGATCACTCCTCATACCTTCAGACACTCATTTGCCACGCATCTCTTGGAAGCGGGTGTAAACTTAAGGATTGTGCAGGCTTTGCTGGGTCATGCCAGCCTCGATACCACTCAGATATATACTCATCTGGATATGAGGTATCTGATTAACACGCATAAATTATACCATCCCAGGGGATGATAAAGGAGAATAAAAAGTGAAACGGATCGTATTAATCGTAACAAGTCTGATTCTGGTTCTGGTGATGCAGGTAGCTTGCCAAAAGAAGGAAGCTCCAGCCTCTTCATTAAAGAAGGTCATTGTAACCCTTGATTGGACACCTAATACTAATCACACAGGGCTATATGTAGCCAAAGAACTGGGATATTTTGAAGAGATGGGACTGGATGTGGAGATCGTGCAACCCGGTCAGAACACCACCGATCAGGTTGTGGCCTCGGGAAACAGCCAGTTCGGCATCAGCTACCAGGAAAATGTAGTATTAGCCAGAGCACAGGGTATTCCCCTGGTCTCCCTTGCTGCAGTTATTCAGCACAATACCTCCGGCTTTGCATCTTTGAAGAGTGCTGGCATCACCAGTCCTGCGCAGTTTGAAGGAAAGCGCTATGGAAGCTGGGATTCTCCCTCCGAGCTGGCTATTCTAAAGACTGTTATGGAAGCCAGCGGTGCAGATTTCTCCAAGCTTCAGGTCGTCTCAGGAGTTTATGACTTCTTTACGACTATTGGAAAGGATGCCGATATAGAATGGATATACGATGCCTGGACAGGGGTAGAAGCACGGAACAAAGGCATGGAACTAAATTACATCCCGCTTAAGGATATGAGTCCTGTCTTTGACTACTACACTCCCGTAATCATTTGCAACGAGACCTTGATAGAGTCTGATCCGGAGATGGTGAAGGACTTCATGGCTGCCGTATCCAAGGGATATGAGTACTGCATAGCGGAGCCGGTTAAAGCTGCCGATGTTCTTTTGAAGCATGTTCCAGAACTGGATGTGGAATTGGTGAAAAATTCACAAGGCTATTTAGCTGCAGAGTATAAGAGCGATGCACCCAAATGGGGATATCAGAAGGATGAAGTTTGGAGAAGATTCATAGATTGGGCTTTTGACAATCGAATCATAGAGTCTTCTGTGATATCTGAGAAGGCATTTACAAACGATTATCTGCCAGAATAGTGCCTTTACTTGAAGCAACCGGGATCAGTAAGAGCTTCCTGTTCCATAAAGAATGGGTAAGAGTTCTTGCTGATCTCGCTTTTGAGATATCAGAAGGGGAGTTTGTTTCTATCATTGGTTCCAGTGGATGTGGAAAGAGCACCCTCCTGGAGCTCTTTGCTGGCATCACAGCTCCTGATAGCGGCTCAATCTTGCTTTCCGGCGAAGATATCACTGGTAGGAGTGGTCTATTGGGTTATATGCCACAGGATGATCTGCTCTTTCCTTGGCTAAGTACGAGGCAAAACGCACTATTGCCTGCCAGGATTAAGCATCATGATCTCAAAGATGCAAAAGCCAAAGTAGCAGAATTGCTTCCTGTATTTGGTTTGGATAGGCATGCTGAGCTCTTGCCCTATCAGCTATCGGGAGGTCTCAAACAGAGAGTTGCCTTGCTGAGGACATATATGACAGGATCAAGGTTACTATTGCTGGATGAACCTTTTGCCTCTCTTGATGCTCTCACCCGGATGCAGATGCAGGATTGGCTTCAAGAGATTCAAACAAAACTCAGGCTTACTATCATTCTGGTCACTCACGATATCAGAGAAGCACTTCGGCTATCAGACAGAATTGAGCTGATGGAGAAAAGCCCGGGGAGATTTGTCAGAAGCTACAGGCTGGACAATGAACAGAAGAGCCAGCCAGCAGTGATGGAGAAGCTGCTTCAAGAGATACTAGGCAGTCTTTAAGCAGGTATAACGGCCTTTCCAATCAAGTCTGTCAGGTTAAGCTCACTTTCTTCCAAGAACCTGGCCAGGCCATCAATGCAATCCGGAACAGCTCTGGGGTTATAGAAGTTCGCTGTTCCCAGCGCTATTGCTGAAGCTCCGGCATAAAAAAATTCCAGGGCGTCCTGCCAAGTGATGATTCCACCCATGGCAAGAATCGGGAGCTTTACAGCCTGGGAAACCTTCCAGGTATTGGCCAGAGCTATGGGTTTGATAGCTGGTCCGCTATAACCGCAGATTCCTTTGGCAATGAATGATCTTCCGGTATTATAATCCAGAGCCATGCCAAAGAGTGTGTTGATCAGAGCGATACTATCTGCTCCTCCTGCCTCAGCAGCTTGGGCTATCCTGGCTATATCTGTAACGTTGGGGCTGAGCTTAACAATCAATTCTTTGTCTGTGAGGGGACGTAACTCGCGCACCAGATTGAGCACTACCTCGGGATCCTGACCAAAAGCTATGCCTTCGTTATCCACATTGGGGCACGAGATGTTGAGTTCATAGGCATCCACCATTCGGGTAGCTTCCAAGCTTTGCAGCATCCTGGCAAAGAGCTTGATGCTTTCGGCAGAGATACTGATGATTACTGGAACACTAAGGCTGGCTTTGAGTTCTGGCAGGTTCTCGTTTATAAAGATGTCCAGGCCGGGATTTTGGAGGCCAATGGAGTTCAACAGACCAGCTTGGGTTTCATACAAACGGGGAGGAGGGTTGCCTTTCTTGGGTTCGGGTGTGATGGTCTTGCTCACATAGGCACCAAGAGTGTTCAGATCATAAAAGGCAGAGTATTCAGTTCCATAGGTCCCGGAAGCGACTGTGACGGGATTTTGTAGTTCTAGCTTACCAAGCTTGGTGCTTAACCTGTTCATAACAGCTCCCAGCGGACTTGGTCTCCAGCGAACACTGCACCGTCTTTACAAACACGTTTATACACCCAGTCACTCATTCTCCCGATGGGTACGGAACACCCATGGCAGACTCCCACGCCACAAGCCATATAGGCTTCCAGGGATACTTGGAGAGCTATATCGTATCTTCTGCAGATATCAGCGATAGCTCTGAGCATTGGCATTGGGCCACAAGCGCAGACCATGTCGATATGCTCGTTCTGGATTAGATTCATCAGTCCTTGAGTGGCAAGACCTTTGTTACCTGCGCTTCCATCTTCTGTCCAGGCATCATCACAAGGGAAAATATCTTCTGTCTTCTTCCCTCCGTGGATCCAAGTGGTAAAACAAGTTGATGGGATTTGCTTCCGGAAGTAGAACAAAGGAGGATAACCAATTCCCCCGCTAACGAGGGCGATCATGCCTCTTTGAGGTATCTGAAAGCAGCTTCCGAGGGGGCCAATTACCTCTAGCATATCACCGGGACGCATGCTGATAAGTTTCCGGGTTTCGATACCAAAGGATTTGACCATGAGCTTGATGGAGGAGCCTTCGACATTGTAGAGACTAATTGGCTTAAAGAGCCTGGGCAAGGCAGCAAGACCTTGCATGGCTCTTACTTCGAAGAAATTGCCGGGCAAGGAGAGCCCGGCCATTTCTTCAGACCTAAAACTTAGTATAGCATAGTCGGATCTGATCCGATCCATGCTCTCGAGCCTAACTGTCCTGTGTAAAGGGTTTCGCATTTCACGCTTCCCAGGTAAATCTCCCGCGGCACAGGGTCTTTACCACTTTTCCTTTTAGCTTCTTTCCCATCCAAGGATTGTTCTTAGCTTTAGATAAAGTAGTTTCAGGACTTAGTTCTGTCAAGTCATTTATATCCACAATGGCTAGATCGGCCTGATTCCCTGCAGAAATCCGCTTATCACCGAGACTCATCAGGGTTGCCGGAGCAATACTCATGGCTTCGACAAGACGCTCCAAGCTCAGATGTCCCTTGGTTACAAGCCTGTCATACAGCACAGCGAAGGCAGATTCAAAGCCGGTGATACCAAAGGGGGCATGATCAAACTCCCGCTCTTTCTCAAAATCAGCATGAGGTGCATGATCGGTGGCAATACAATCGATCAAGCCATCCCGGAGAGCTGCCACCAAGGCCTGCCTGTCTTTCTCAGAACGGAGGGGTGGTTTCATCTTCGTATTTGTATCAAAATCAAGACAGGCTTCTTCGTTGAGAGTAAGGTGATGAGGCGTTACCTCGCATGTGATCTTCATACCGTTGAGCTTGGCTTGCCGCACCAGTTCCAATGACTTGGCAGTGCTGATATGGGCAATATGCAATCGTGCTTTACTATTCTCTGCCAGCATTATGTCACGAGCGATGATCACTTCCTCAGCCAAGGCCGGAATCCCGGAAAAGCCGAGCTGGGAACACACTTTCCCGCTGTGGATCTGTCCCTTTCCTGCCAGGTTATAGTCTTCAGCATGAATGATCAGGGGGATGTCAAAGTTTGTGGCATACTTCATACAAGATAGCATGAGCTTGGCATTCTGAACGCATTTACCATCGTCGGACACTGCAATGATGCCTCCTTCTTTCATGTTTGCCATCTCAGAGATCTCCATCCCTTCCAGTTTCTTGGTGATGGCTCCGATCACATGAACCTTGCAGAAGCCAAGGTCTTTGGCGCGTCTTTGCACATATTCCACAGCAGCGATGTTATCTACCACAGGGTCAGTATTTGGCATAGCACATACGGTTGTGAAACCACCCTTGGCAGCGCTCTTTGTGCCACTCACAATGTCTTCTTTGTAGGTCTGACCAGGGTCTCTCAGGTGGCAATGCAAGTCCACAAAACCGGGGAAAACATGCAAACCTTCCGCATCAATTTCTGTATCAGCTTTTACTTTTATCACATCATCAACTCTGGTGATAATCTCGTCTGTAATCAGTATATCCTGCTTGATCAGCTTGCCTTCTATGTAAACAGTTCCGTTCTTTATAAGTGTCTTCATCATATCCTCCTTATTATGCCTTTCCACCCAGGATCAGGAACATCAGTGCCATCCTTATGGCTACTCCATTTGCCACTTGTTCCACAATAATGCTTTGTCTGCCATCGGCTATCTCAGGCAGTATTTCTATGCCGCGATTCATAGGGCCGGGGTGCATAATGAGGGCATCCTGTTTGGCCCATTGGATGGTCTCCTTGGAAAGCACGTAATGCTTGGAATATTCTTCCAGGCTGGGGAAGAGCCCTTCCGTCTGTCTTTCGAGCTGCATTCTCAGTCCCATCACCACATCTGCATCCTGCAGAGCGGTTTTGAGATCATACTCCACTTTACAGCCATAGACTTCTTCCATGGAACCAGGCATCAGAGTGCTGGGGCCACAGACAGTTACGGAAGCTCCCAGTTTCTTCATGCCTATCAGATTGGAGCGTACCACCCGGCTATTAAGGATATCGCCGACGATGGTTACTTTCAAGCCTTCCAAGCTTCCCAACTTTTCCCAGATGGAGAAGATATCTAAAAGGGCCTGAGTGGGATGAGCATGACGTCCGTCTCCGCCATTGATAACTGGTTTGCCAGAGTACTTGTGCACCAATTGAGGGCTTCCGGGGCTGCTGTGCCGAATGCAGTAAAGATCGATGCCCATGGCGTCCAGAGTATAGACAGTATCCTGCAAGCTCTCACCTTTCTGAAGTGCTGATACTGAGGCCTGGAAGCTAACCACATCGGCAGATAGCCGACTGGCAGCCAGTTCAAAAGACATTCTTGTGCGAGTACTATTCTCCACAAAGAGGGTGCAGATGGTCTTTCCGCGCAGGGTGGGGATTTTTTTGTACTCACGAAGGTTGATTTCTTTCATGCCTTGAGCCGCATCAAGAATATACTGGATTTCTTCAGCGGAATAATCATCGAGATCGAAGACGTTGCGTCCGAGGAATTGAGGTGTATCGTTCATTGTAACTCCTTTCTACCTCTCTGGGTAAGATTAAAGGTATTTTTATTTGTCGCCATCCTAAGCATCCCCGGATTTCGTCAAGTTTTTTCCGGGGGAGACCTCACGGAAGGATGAAACCAGACAAAAAGTCTTGACTGAATCCTCAGCTTCAAATTAACTGCCATGAAAAGAAATTCTGTTCAGGAGAATACTATGAAGAAGATAACAATAGTACTGCTTGCCGTGATACTATTACTTGCTGCTTGTGCTGCCCCCAGACAAAAGCTTACTCCTCAGGCCAACGTTGCCCTAAAAACCGCCAACGTCTATTACGCCCAAAGGGATATCGAAAAAGCCGAAGTCTATTATCGGGATGTTCTCACTTCCAGCCCAAACCACGTTCTTGCCCTCACCCGCATGGGCGATATCAACCTTCATAAAGGTGAGACAATGGCAGATCGGAGTGTTGAATTCAACCAAGCTGCCTACGGTTATTACAAACAAGCCATTCAGAACTATGAAGCCTTCACAGATCTTGAGGATGAAGACTATGTTGAGATCCGTAACCTGAAACGTCGCCAGGAAGCTGCCTGGACCAGAGTTTTCCGCGCTGCCGAAAACCTTCAGACCGCTGGAAATTCCAGGGACGCTCTTGCGACCTTCGAGATCACTGCCGCCCTCGATTCCACCCGTTTTGAACCACTTTACAAGATGAAGGAAATCTATTCCCGCGACTTAAATGATAATGTGAAATCTGAGCAACTGATGCAACGCATCTTCAGAATCAGACCCGAAGATCCTGCCATCATGGCAGAACTAGCCGGCTTCTACTATAATGCTGGCAGATACCAGGATGCCCTGCAGTTCTTCGTTAGGGTCAGAAACATTAATCCCCGGGATATCAATAATCTTCTGAATATCGCTGCCTGCCATGTGGAACTGGGAGAGCTGGAAAGCGCTATGATCGTGACCAGAGAAATTCTCGAGCTCGAACCAAATAACATCGATGCTCTGAACAACGCTCAGGTGCTGGCTGGCAGAATGAACGACAACCCCGGCAGAATCAACTACCTGAAGCGTTTACTTCTGATCAGAGACAACTCTGAAGATTACACCACGATCTGCTCACTGCTCAGCCAGGACAGGCAATACGTGGATCTGATTACCTATGCTGAAAAATGGTATGCCTACGACAGCACCAGCAGATACGCAGTGCAATTCATCATCCTGGGTGCCCAAAACACCAGCAACAGACCCCTGGAACAAAGATATCAAACCATCCTGCGCGGAATGCAATAAACCGCCAATGCAGCTTATGGCCTGTTCACTATTCTGGACAGGCCTTTTCTTTTAAGCAGATGAATCACAGGAGCAAGTCCTACCTCTTTGCAGGACTCACAATAATGGCGTGGTCAACCGTTTCCACGGCATTTGAGTTGAGCTTGAATAACTTCACTCCCCTAGGCTTGCTTCTGGTCGCCAGCCTGACTGCACTGGTGACTCTGGCTCTCATCCGGCTCATTTCTCCTTCTCCGGCAGGACAGCAAGAAACCGGCATACTGAAACATCTCAGGCTTTCTCTCATCCCCGGTTTACTGAACCCCCTGGTTTACTACCTTGTTCTTTTGGTGGCCTACGACCGCCTGCCGGCGCAAGAGGCTCAGGTCTTAAATTACACTTGGGCAATCGTCCTGGCATTTCTTTCAGTATTGATAAACAAGGAACGCTTTCACGTCCGGGATATTGCAGCTCTGGCACTTAGTCTCCTGGGAGTCTTAATCATCTCCAGCCGGGGAAGAGTTCTTAGCTTTAGGTTTGATGATCCCCTGGGAACTGCTTTGGCTTTGGGAAGCTCTTTGATCTGGGCTGCATATTGGATTATTAATATGAGAGATCCCCGGGATGGACTCACCAAGCTCTATTACAATTTCATGATGGGGACAATCTTCATTATTATTGTTGTTTGCCTGGGCAAGGATCCCCTCTTGCGTGAAGGATTGAAGCTGCAGCTTTCCACATTGGCTCCGGCTATCTATGTGGGAATTTTTGAGATGGGGCTCACTTTCTTCCTTTGGCTCAAAGCATTGGGCTACTCAAAAAGCACGGCTGATCTTTCCAATCTGATCTTCATCACTCCTTTCATCTCTCTGGTCTTTATCGCACTAGTCCTGCATGAACCCATAGCACCAGCTACAGTAATTGGATTGATCCTGATTGTGTGCTCCAATCTATATCAGAAGATGGGCTCTAAAACAGCGTAAGCTGCTCCCCATCCTCCTGGCCGTCCAGCTTGTTCAACCCCAAACCCAATAACCGCACCGACCTCTTTGAATCCCAGTGTGCCACCAGCATCTGTTGAGCATATTTGTAGAGAGACTGCGCATCATCAGTGGATTCCGGCAGAGGGCAGGCCCGGGTGATGGTCTGAAAGTTGTTATACTTAATCTTCAGCACCAGGCTGGTTCCCGCTATTCCCTTTCTTTGCATACGTTCAGACAGACGCTGACTAATCTGTCCCAAAGCAGAATTCAAATCCTCAACATCTGCAATATCGCTGTTGAAGGTATGCTCGCAACTGATTGACTTCGGTTCCCAGGAGCAGATCAGCTCACGATTGTCTATCCCTCTAACCACCTGATAAAAGTAGAAGCCGGCTTTTCCAAAAGCTCGTCCCAACACTTTGAGATCAGTATTATACAGATCTTCTCCCGTGAAGATGCCCATTTTATTCAATCTCATGGCAGTTACTTGTCCGATCCCGTGGAACTTGGAAACTGGAAGCCGAAAGAGGATATCCTGAGCGTTCTCCGGCATGATAATTGAAAGCCCATCCGGTTTATTCAGATCCGAACCAATCTTGGCCAGAAACTTATTGTAAGAGACGCCTGCCGAGGCTGTGAGACCTGTCTCAGCTTTGATCTCTTCCTTGATTCTTCTGGCGATAATTACGGGGTCTGGCTCCGAAAGTTTATTTTCACTAACATCCAGATAAGCCTCATCCAGAGACATCGGCTCTATTACATCCGTATATCTTTGAAAGATATCCCGAATCTGCTCAGTGATTTCTTTATAGAGACCAAACGAGGAATGCACAAAGACTGCCTCCGGGCAAAGCTTCCAAGCCTGATGCGATGCCATTCCGGAGCGGATGCCATACTTGCGTGCTTCGTATGAACAAGTGGAAACCACGCCCCTGCTATTGGGTGGCCCTCCCACTATCACACACTTCCCTGCCAGGTCAGGATTCTCCCTGATCTCAATTGCAGCAAAATAGGCATCCATATCCACGTGTATGATCTTTCTCATGAGGCCAAGCCAATATAATCAGCACTAATTGTCAAGAAGAATATATGAGCCATGCTGAATCCGGGTTTATCAATATCCTTTATGGTAAACCCAAATCCCTATACGGGTATTGAAGAATCGGCTATACGCTTGGAATGCCATGTCCTATTAGTCATAATTACACACTATACACTGTTTGAAAGATCTATAGGCATTTATCTTGTAGTTACGTTTCCACGTTTAGACGTTTACACGTTACTACGACAGAGGCTGTCACGAAAAGCGGTACAACGCTAAATTGTCATCACGCCATCACGCTACCACGTTAAAGGCCCCCTCACTATTTATAAGGTGACACTTTCTCACTTGAGTTGACACTTTTCTGTGGAATCTTTTCCACGTCTGACTTGGTTTGTTGCTATGTCTAACCAGGAAAGAGTTTTAGATAGCAACCCAAACCCTCGCATTTTCTTTCCGAGTTCCGAGGAACGGCAATTCAGATAGCAAGCCAAGCACCGTAGTGACCCTCCGAGTTCCTCTATATGATCTCATGTAATATGCGTTCCGGATCGTAAACGTCCTCGTTTACGTGACGACGAAGTCGGCAGGAAGTGTTTACATGATGTTAACCAAAGGGTTGCCCGCAAGCGGGCAACTGGAGTTTGGACATTTAGTGTAAATTATCAAAATAAAGCTTGACATACCTACGCATGTTTTAATAATGACTCCAAACTGAGATAAGGAGTCCAACATGAAAGACGAAGATATCCGTCAAGCCTTACTGGAAGTAGAAGAAATTAAGCTTAAGGCTCAGCTGAGAGCTATCAGAGAGGCGA
>JAEZUG010000029.1 GCA_023421135.1 Candidatus Cloacimonadota bacterium
GCCCCAGATCAGCCGGATCAACTAGCAAGCCACATCCAGCTTCTGCCAGGATGGAGCGGTAAATCTCAAAATCAGATACAATTACAGGAATGGAACCCATCATGTATTCAAAGAGTTTTGTTGCCAATGAAGTCCGATAATTGGGGCGATCCTGAAGCAGTATCATACCCACTCGGGACATCGACACAATCTCTGCGGCTTTTTTCCGGTCGGCATAACCAATTTCATCCACTTTTTCCCATCCTGGAAGCTGTCTCAGTTTTTCTCGGTAGGAAGGAGGTTCGTATGCCCCGGCAAGGTATAGCCGGCAGTCCAGACCTTCAAGAGCTTGAACTAGAGTGCTTATTCCTCTCTCCGCAGTAATGCTTCCGATGTAGCAAAGATGAGGAATCACCTCAGAATCATTATCGGGCGAAGGCGCAAGCCAATCTTCTTCTCTGGGATAATTGTAGATAATGCTCCTGTGAGGTACTTTGCAAAAGAGTTGCTGATGGATCTGGGTGGTGATGATCAGGTGATCCAATCTGTTAACAATGAAGTTTTCCAGAAGACCAAAGCTCTTTGAGATCAGTTTCCCCACTCTGGGGCTGTAATACTCTTTGTGTTGAAACAATCCCTGGTAATATTCGTGAGAATCGTAGATAAGCTTGGCCTTGCTCACGCGCTTCAAGACATAGGCAAAGGGAAGCAGCTCGGGATCGTGAATCTGGTAGATCAAAGCTCTGGTCTTGAGAGCTGCTTGGAATAGCTTAAAGGGTGCAATCAACATTCGTTGAATCCTTCCGCCGAACCTGCCAATGTCTCTTATTATCACTCCGGCCTGGCTGCTGTCACCCCTGCCATCTGCGACCAAGAGAACAACCCTGAATCCAGCTTCCACCAAACTCCGACACTGTTTATTAAAGATACGCACGTCGTAACGTGGATGTACGGAACTGATGTGACAAACTGTTTGAATCACTCAGCTTTCTCCTTCTGTATGGATTCATAGATCTCTACATAGGCGTTCATGACACCATCCAGGGAGTACTTGTTTCGGGCATAGTCACGGATCAGATAGGGATCATACTGCTCCCAATTCTTCTCCAGCTCCAACACTCCCTCTGCCAGTGCATCGGCACTGCCAGGACTCACCAGAACACCTGTGTCACTGTTAACGATGGATTCTGGACCTCCGCAGCGGGTTGCCACGACCGGCAAACCGGAGGCCATAGCCTCAATCAGGACGATGCTGAAGCTCTCCCTCAGGCTGGAAACAATCAATGCGTCATAATGCGATAGTATCTCTTCCACTTTGATGGGGACCAATTGACCCTTGAAAGTTACCCTGTCCTCAAGCTTGAGAGAGCAAACGAGTTCTTCCAGAGCTGTCCTGTGTTTCCCAGCTCCGATGATATCCAGTTCATAGTCCCTACCCCGTTCTCTAAGTAGTGCCAAAGCCTGAATCAGGTAATCAATGCCCTTGGCCGGGATTAAACTAGCTATAACCACAAGCATTGTAGGTCTGGCCCGGGGTGGGGCAACCGTGAAGCGATCAAAGTCTATTCCATTGGGTATGACTGCTGAATCTATCCCAAACTCTGCCAGAACACGAGCACTGAATTCTGACACGGTAACCACTTTGCTGGCTTTTCTGTAAGTCTTGAGCAATTGTCCAGATATCCAGAAATTGTTGAGCGTTTCTCGGAGTAGACCCCGATGCTCAGTCACAAGATACGGGATCCCCAGCAGCCTGCTAATCCAGCGTACAGCAATTCCATCCGGATAAGCGAAGTGTGTGTGAATAAGATCAATGGGCTTGTGTCGATGCAATTTTCTAATCCTGGGATAGCTCAGAAGAAACTCAATGAAGCCTATCAAGGGACGCAGGAGATTATATGGCAAAAGCAGATAACGGGGACGATAGACCCAGACTAGATCGTGCCCAAGCTCCATCTGTTCTTTCCTCTCTATCACATCCTTTGCCCCCCTGCGCCAGGACAGACCAAACGGAACCGGAGCCACAACCACCAGTTCATGCTCAGCAGGAAATGCCTGTAGAGGCTTGTAAACAAAGCTGCCATTAACCGGCTCAACCGGGTTTGGGAAACTGCTACTGAAGACCAAAACTCTCACAACTGCCTACCCTCTGGTCTTGTGAAGAAAGGCTCTGCTCAGCAAAGCCGGTTGACGAGAGATAACTTGAGATGCCAGGATCACCCCAATCCCACTGATCTGGATAAAGGAGAGCCTTTCGTGGTTAAAGCCCCAAGCCAGAAGAGATGCAATCACAGGCTTGAGAAAGAAATACATCGAGGCCGTGGAAGCCTTCAGGGTCTTCATCCCCTCAAAATACATGATATAGGCCAATCCCGACACGAATATACCCAACCAGGCAAGACCCAGTATGTTAACTGTAGTAAGCTCAAAGCTCACGCTCTTGCCTTGCGAAGCATAGATCAACATTAGCACCACAGAGCCAATCAGGAAGGACAGGCTGTTGATTGTAAGATTACCATATTGAGAGACCAAACGCTTTGCTAAGACTGTGTAGAGTGCAAAACAGACCGAAGCAGCACAAGCCAGCCCTATCCCCAGGATCAGATTCTGAGATTCCATCCAGTGAGTATGCTCTCCCCAGATAATCATCAGAAGGCCAGCCAAGCCCACCAGCATACCCAGCCAAGTAATCAAACTCAGACGTTCCTTCAAAATTAGATAAGCAAACATCGATACAAAGATGGGATTAACTGAGATTATGATTGCCGAGAGAGAGGCCTTGCCCCAAGCTACAGACCATTGTAAAAGCAGCATACTGATACAAACGTTCAGGATTCCCAAAGCGCTTGTCTTCAGTATGCTGCCAATAGTAAAGTTAATCTTCTGAGTCGCCACCTGCTTCAGGGCGGCAGGCAGTATCACCATTCCGCCGATCAGAAACCTCCAGGACGCTATGGCCTGAGGACTGATCCCGCCTGCCAAAAGCTTGCTGCTCACCTCCAAAGTGGAGAAGAGGCAAATGGTCAGCAGGCAGTATAGGTGACTCCTCAAGATTGACTTATTTCATTAGAATCATCTTACGGGTTGAGCTGTATTTGCCAGCGTACATCTTGTAGTAATAGATACCGCTGGAAACTGCGCTACCCTGATCGTCCATACCGTTCCAAACCACTGTATGCAGTCCGGAAGCCTTGGTCTCATTGACCAGAGTGCGAACCAGCTGGCCACGTGTGTTGTATATTTTAAGACTGACAGGACCGTTCTGGTCGATGCTATAGCGGATGCTGGTCTCAGGATTGAAAGGATTGGGATAGTTGCCTATCAGTTGAGCACCAACCGGTGTAACGCTGGGATCATCGTTGGACACGGGAGGATTGAAATCCGCCTGGAACCTTGAAGTCACCTGGGGAATGGCATTAAACTGGTTAATGATAACATTGATATCCATCATACCTGTAGGTATGGCTGCAGCACCGGTCACATAATCTGCATCGAAGAAAGCGGTTCTGAACACGATTGTGCCGCTGGCGTCAGTGATATTGTAGTTCTGTCCGCTGGCAAAAGCTCCAGTGGATTGGAACTGCACGTCGTTCAGACGCACCAGCTTGGATTGATGTGTCTCCAGGTTGTTGTTGATATCGGCAATCGTGAGAATCGGAATCTGGAAATTCACATTGTGGGCTGTGGCAGCACCAGGATCGGCAACCGGCACAAACTGCAGCATGTTAGTGGTGTAGCGTTGCAGAGTTCCGGTGAGTCCGGTGATACCATCCATCACATTGTAGGTGCTGGTGATAATTCCATTATAGTCATCAATCAGGATAGCAGCAGAGTTATCCTGGATATACTTCTGATGTCTCCAGCTTTGTTGGAAAGTCAGCACCACTTGGTTTGTGAGACGGTAGATAGTTGTGTTATCTGCTTGCTGAGCTCTGAGCTGAGCGATATTGGATACCAGCAGCGGGAAGAGATAGGAGGCTGTTCCCACATAGCTGGGCTCAAAACCTGCAGCATAAGCAATGGCTTTGATGGTTTTGTTGGAGCTCACCGGGATGGGTGCGTTGTAAAGAGTGGATTGATTGGTGGGGTTGCTGCCATCCACAGTGTAATAGATGCTGGCACCAGCGGTTGTGGAGCTCAGTGTCACGTTGATGGGGGCATTATAGACACCGGCAGGAGGATTGAAGGTAGGCGTTCCGGCCTGTTCCCCACCACCGGGATTGAAGGTATGCATGCCCAGATCTGTGATGTAATCCTGAGGATGTACTATCCACTCGGAATCATCCACGTTAGTACCAGCAGCCACTGCCCAGTTTACATTACCGGAAGTGATAGCAGGTTTGCGGATCATGGTGTGGTTCAGGGTTGCAGCAGTAGTTCCAGCCACGTCCCAGGCTGTACCCGGATCTACCTGGTAAACGCCAATAATATCGATCATGGTAGTACCATGAAAGAGACCCAGAGCGTCGTCACCATTGTAATAGGTAACTGTGTGGGTGATATCGGACTGACCCAGAATTGTGGGGTTGGCTCCGGCATTGGCGATCACATAGACTTCACCATCGGCCAATGAGCCAGTAAGATTGATGGAATTGGTCTCTGACCACTCTCCACCATTGGAACCAAGCTTCACGGAGTATGCACTCAGATCAACCGTTGCACCGGTGCCATTGAAGATTTCGATGGCTTTGTTGTTGGATGATCCTTCAATGTACTCGGAAAAGAAGAGATCGGCGGCTTGAGCAAACGCAAAAGCGAAAATGCTCAGGAGCGACATAATAATTAGTGTTCTTTTTAGCATAAGTTACCTCACTTTTTCTAAAACTTGTAATGCACAGTATAAAAACGATCCTGCCAGCAGGATACTATCTGTTCGATCCAGTACCCCACCGTGACCGGGAATCAGCTTCGATGAATCTTTCACCCCGGCATGACGCTTAACCATTGATTCAAGCAAATCACCCAACTGACCCACTATCCCGGCAGCAACCGCTACCAGAATCAACTGAGTCAGGCTAAGTAACCTGAATCCACTTATATACATAATAAACACAATCACAGCCGGAGCAAGCACACCAGCCATGAAACCTTCTACCGATTTTTTGGGACTCACAGATGTCACGTTGCGATGTCTCCCCAAGCTCATACCCACGAAGTATGCAGCGGAATCCACAATCCAAATCATCAGTACCATAACCAATAATATGAAGTCCTTGGGATAGTCAAGTCCTATTCTTGCAATCAGAGCCGGAATGACGCCCACATACAGCATCGCCCAAAAACTCACAAAGCTTCCGGAGAGCTCCTCATGCTGCTTCCAGCGAATCAGAGACGATATCCCCAAAAGTAAAAACCCCACCCATATCAGGCTCATATCCATGCTTCGGATAAACACCAAGGCTAGGTATATGGCAGGATTCAGCGCTAATAACAGCTTGGGCAATTGCAAGCCCTTGGCGCACATCATTTGGTAAAACTCCATTGTCCCCAAGGCCGAAACCAGAAGAAACATCAGCACCAAAGGCAGCCTGCCAAAGAACAGAGCCGCTATCAGGATTGGTATGAAGAATACCGAAACCCAGACTCTCTTGCTCAGTTCGCTCATTTGTTTACCACTCCCCCAAAACGTCTACCCCGGTTTTGATAGTCCAGGAGCGCTTTAACCATCTCCACTTTATCAAAATCCGGCCACAATACTTCTGTGACATAAATCTCAGCATAAGCACTCTGCCAGAGCAGGAAGTTCGAAAGCCTCCGCTCTCCACTGGTTCGAATGATCAGGTCTGGATCAGGCTGTCCGGCAGTGTAAAGATAATCCTGCAGACTATCCGGTGTGAGGCCATCTATTAGCCCGGGATCCCTCTTCGCATCAACAAATAGCCGTTTGATTCCTTCGATGATTTCCAGGCGACCACCATAGTTAAAAGCGATGTTGACCACCATTCCGGTATTCTTGTGAGTCAGAGCAGCCGTGGCATGAATCTCTTTCAGATAATCCTGAGTCAGATTCTGATCACTGCCGATGAAACGCACATAGATATTCTGTTTATTGAGCTCCGGAATCTCCTTGATCAAGCGTTCTTTCAAAAGCTTGAGCAAGCCCTGAACTTCATCGGGAGGACGATTCCAGTTCTCTGTGGAAAAAGCATAAAAGGTGAGATACTGCAGCTTGAGTTCCACGCCCAGTTCCACCACTTCCCGGATGGACTTGGCTCCTGCCTGATGACCGTAGAGCCGGGGACGTCCCTTCCTCTTAGCCCAGCGTCCGTTGCCATCCATAATGATGCCAATATGCTGCGGCAGCCTTTGCGGATCGAGCTCGCGGATTAGCTTCTGATACGCCTTCATGATCTATCCTGTGCCTGTTTCTTAAGCCAGGCATAGATGAAGCCGTCCAACTCTCCGTTCATCACTTTCTCAGTATTGCCAATCTCGAAATTAGTGCGGTGATCCTTGACCATCTGGTAAGGTTGAAACACATAGGAACGGATCTGATTACCCCAGCCGATATCGGTTTTGGTGCTTTCCAGATCCTGCTTCTCTTTGTTCCTCTGGTCTTCATAATACTGGTAAAGACGGGATTTGAGGATAGCCATAGCTTTGTCTTTGTTCTGGATTTGGCTGCGTTCGTTTTGGCAGCTTACCACTATATTGGTGGGCAAATGGGTGATCCGAACTGCGGAATCTGTGGTGTTCACATGCTGTCCACCTGCTCCGGAAGCTCGATAAGTATCTATCTTCAGATCTTTGGTATCAATCTCAACTTCAATGTCATCATCGAACTCCGGATAGACAAAGATGGAAGCAAAGGAAGTCTGCCTCTTGCCCTGAGAATTAAAAGGAGATATGCGCACCAGCCGATGAATCCCGATCTCGGCTTTGAGCATGCCATAAGCAAAGCTTCCGCTGATTTCGGCAGTAACGCTCTTAAGCCCGGCTTCATCCCCGGAAAGGTAATCAATAATAGTGAATTTGAATTTATTAGCCTCAGCCCAGCGGGTATACATGCGCAGCAGCATCTCTGCCCAATCCTGCGCCTCAGTGCCACCAGCCCCGGCGTGTATAGTCAGAACCGCATCGTTATTATCATAGGTGTCATTGAGATAGCATTCGATCTCGGCTTTCTCCACGAAGTCTTTTACCTCGAGGAGATTCTCAACCGCTTCCTCAAACAACTGCTCGTTAAAATCTTCTTCCAGAAGCAACAGATAAGTTTCCAGGTTCTCTTTTTTATCATCCAGAGCTTTGATGTGGGTTATCTGCTCCCGCACCTGGCTCAGGGCTTTGGTAATTCTTTTGGCATTGGCCTGATCGTTCCAGAAACCGGGAACGTTCAGTTGTTCTTCCAGTTCGTCCGCTATCTTGGTCTTGGTTTCGAGGTCAAAGTAACCTCCGAATCTCGTCCATCTGCTCTGTGAGTTCGGCGAGTTCTTTTCTGAATACCGGATATTCCATCTATCGTCCTTGTCTGTATAAATATAAGTTTAACTCTGTGTAGCATAATCTTACCAGGCTTACTGTTCAGAAAGCAGTAAAATCAAGAGTGCTAGCATATTAGTCCTAGCGTGAAACTATCTTACGGAACGCTGCAATTCGTCAAGAGAATTATCCACAGACACAAAACATCGGGCAGGAAATGACCACAAGTGCTGTCGGCGGACAAGGGATTCTGCACAAAATGACAAGCAATTCTGCACGAACCCGCGAATCAGCCCTCTCTCAGTTGTTTTTGATGAGGTTTATAGCTCTTTCTATTTGCCTTGTGTTTATGATCCCTGTCACCTCGTCAACAACTAATACACCGTCAATCCGTTCATTATTATAGTATAGAGACAACAGCTTCGCAGGTAAGTCATACTCTAACGCCATAGAACCCGCTACCTGGAGCTTAATAGTCGGGATATAACCTTCTACAACCGGACGGCCAGAACGTGAGCTATAATACACATCCCGCAACACATCTGGCAAAAGAACCCCATACTGAGACTTAGGATAGTAATCCCAGCTCGTCATAACACCAAAAAACACAGTGCCAAGTTCGAGCACCCTGGCTGGCCACACGTTTCCATATAAGGTATCAAGGATAGCGGGACTATCGCTACTAGGGATATACATGCACTCCAAACGATTCGAGAACGATCTATCACTCCATTCATTCTTGTAAGCTACAGCATTAACTGCAAACAAACCGTTATCCATCTGGACATAAACAGCAAGCTCCTTTTTGGGAGTTAGCTCTTTCCTCACCATATACAGTCCGAACAAAGCCCCACTCAAGACAATCGCTATCAATGTCAGCCACATAACTTTACGCACTTTCTTCACCACATCCTCCTCAGAACTTCCTAATTAAGACCACCAACACGCCCAGCATACTCAGATCTTCTGTATCCTTGCTGTATGCCACAGGCTCGTATTTAGAGTGATTTATCGGCATTAACCACGCCACTTTCCCCTTGCTCTGCAGCATCAGCTTTTTCAGTGTTATGCCGTCCCACGTCCTAAAGCCGCATATCTTCCCTTGCAGATGCACCCCTTGCCAATTCCTGCTCAACACCACATAATCCCCCTCCAAAATAAACGGCGCCATGCTATCTCCCTCCACCTTAAACACATAATAGGGAGGAGGAAGAGAGAGTAGATCCCTGGACACCCGGATCCATTCCTCCGGCTCCTCGTCCAGCGCTTCAATAGGATGGCCAGCCGCTATCCGAGCACTCACAGGAAGACGCACAAACTCCCCACTTCCTATATTAATGGGCTGAAGCTCCTGGAACATCGGACCGTCGCCGGTGAGCAGCCACGATAGTTCACAGCTTGTTATCTTTCCTATCTTAATCAGGATATCTTGAGGGATTTCTCTACTGCCTGAAAGGTAGTTATTAAGCCGAGGAGCCGATATACCAAGCTCTTCAGCAAATTTTCTTTGAGTTGTACCAAGCTTATTTATCAGCTCTTTAACTCGTGAGGCAGTATTCATTCATCCTCAATCTTAACATTTTGTTAACTTACATCTTGACAGGATTCACAAACTGTTTATCTTGTCCCTTATACTCATAAGCTACAAACTAAGGAGTTCGTTATGGATGTCAAGAACAAAATACTAAGTGCCGATGAATTAAGGGCTGAGCTCGCTCGCCGCAAGATATCAAAGGCCCAGCTCTCCCGCGAAACCGGCATCTGCTACCAATACCTGGTTGATATCCTCCTGGGATACCGCCCCGGCACCCGCGTCAGGGAGCAGATCACCCGCCACCTCCAGGAGCGAGCCTCATGAAACAGAATCCCTGCATTGATAGGAATTGTGAAAGCTTCATCCCTCCCGAAAAAGCTGGATTTAGCGGCTTCGACGGCGAGCCAGGCGTTATGAAAAAGAACGGCCGATGTGCCATCTCCGGACGCATCATAGCCCGGATGAAAGAATGCCCCAAAACCACAACTCAAACCCAAACAAGGAGATCATCATGACACTACAGCAAAGAATCAAAGCCAGTGCCCAGGAACTTATCCGACTCCTGGAAGAATCCGACAAGGAACACCAGGACTTCATCAAAGAACGCGACACCCGCCTTGGATTCGATGAGGATACCACCTCAGAATATGTACTATGCGATGCTATCGAACTGAATCTACCCCCCTATTTCAAACTAGTTGTCTATAGAGATATGGACACTAGAGAGGCAATCAAACTAGATATGTCTCCTATTGATGACCCCAAAGACGTTATCGGGACTTATTCCATTGAGACCGCTATATACGACCTTGCCCAAGCATTTATACCATCATATCTTACTCAGGCTCCTTTTAACCCGGATGACCCTGCTTTCAAAAAACAACCTGCCTCTACTATAAAACGAATAGTGGAAAGATCAGGAGATAGAGCAAAATACAAAGAATCATCACCCCATGAGCTTACTCGAAGCAAAATAAGAAATCCCTCCAGCCCCCAAGCAGAGCAGGAAGAACGAAGCAGAGACAACGGCTCCAGCATGGAGCTTAACGAACCGTCTGCCAAAGATTATGTACTAGCCAAGCCTATGAGCTTCACAATTGAACAGGATATTACTGTCGATCTTTTTATCGAAGAAGGCACAAGAAACCTTGTCGGCGTTGACATCGCCTATCCGGAAGGCACCGATCTTCAGTTTGCTAAAAGTCTGTTTCATGATATCATCAGTCAGTGCACCGGAGCAACATCCCTCGACAATGGCAAACCCTTCACTCGCAAAGCTGATGCCTCAGAAGAGCCCCGCTTCCCGATCCTAGAAACCAAGATCATACACCTGGCCAGAGAACTCAGCCAGCTCCTCGAAGACCACCTGCAAGCCTTAATGCAGGCAAGAAAAGAGAAGGAAGGCTCCAGGGAATACACTGAAAAGATGACCAGTCTCTGGAACAGATTATTGGATTTTGACGCACAAATAATCACGGCGGCATTCTCAAACCGTCCTCATTCGCATCTCAAGATGCTCGCAGCTCGGCTGGCAGAAAGGTATTAGTCTTCTATGTTAAGTGAGCTGATTTCCTCTGCCAGCGCTATGGCTGATCTTAATCTCTCTGGAAAGATTGAGTGTCCAAGATGCAGCTTTCCATCCTGCCTATTGATCTCGATAGCCAGCAGCGCTAATAGCTTGTTTAGGGTTTTCAGTTCCTTCAAAATCTCTTCATTCATGATAGGCTCCTTTGTTTTAGTTTATTGCAACTCCAAACATTGGAGCCTTTCCTTTTCTGTCAACCCCTCAGCATTCAAACCAGCCCCAGCTTCCCCCCGGGGCTGCTTTAAATCCTGCATTTATGGAGTACAGCTATGAAAATCTACCGCAATAGCATCACCTCCCTCAAAATCGCCTCCTGCGAAGTCTGCCCAAACCGAACCGCCCAGCGCCACAAAACCGCCAAAGGCTTCGGATCCCACTACGTCTGCGCAGCTATCACCATCACCCCCTCTATCGATAAGCCGCCCTACCACCCCGCCATCTCCGAAGCCCGCTTCTACGGCGGATTCCTGCCCAGATGCCCATTGGAGGATGTATGAGTTATGAGTTAAGAGTTATGAGTGATGAGTTGAACCTCATCTCCGTTCAGGAGTATGCCGAGAAAGTGGGGAAGAGCAGACAGGCCGTCATGAAAGGTATCAAAGCAGGGAAGATCCCCGCTGTCCATCAGGATGATCCAAAGCAGCCCAAAGGGAAATGGATGATCATTGTCGATGCAACCGATGCAACCGATGCAACCGATGCAACCGATGCAAC
>JAEZUG010000039.1 GCA_023421135.1 Candidatus Cloacimonadota bacterium
CATCGCAGGCAGTTAATGAACCAATGGGTAGAGCGGCTGAAGTGTTTTCTGCAAGAGCCGGAGATCGGGCAAATCGGAGGAGGTATAGATAAAAGAACCGGCAAGATCGATGTTGCCATTATTCAGAGTCTTACCCACAAACACGCAGTTAAAGAGCTCGTTAAGGATTATGGCATGGTGATTGTGGATGAGTGTCACCACATTTCTGCTTTCGGCTTCGAACAAGTTCTTAAATCTGTCCGTGCAAAGTATGTATATGGGCTGACGGCTACTCCACTACGCCAAGATGGTCATCATCCCATCGTATATATGCAATGCGGGCCAATCCGCTATAAAGCCGACTCCAAATCCCAACTTAAGCAGAGAGCATTCAGTCATAAAGTAATAGTTCGTTATACAGACTTCAATATAGCAAAAAATACAGAGCGAGCAGAGGTCAAGATCACTGAGATGTATCAGGCTTTGGTAGATGATATAAAACGTAACGATATGATCTTGGATGATATAATTTCTGCAATCGTGGCTGGCAGAAGTCCACTTGTCCTGACTGAAAGAACAGCTCACGTGGAGTTCTTTGCTACTAAATTGGCAGGATTTTCGAAGCATATAATCGCTCTTCGGGGTGGTATGGGCAGAAAGCAGTTAAAAATGGTTATGGATAAGCTCCACTCTATACCGGATGAAGATGAAAGGGTGATTATCGCAACAGGAAAGTACATTGGGGAGGGCTTTGATGACAGCAGACTGGATGCCTTGTTCCTTACTATGCCCATATCCTGGAAAGGAGTGCTGCAACAATATGCTGGCAGGCTGCATAGGGCTCATGATAACAAAACAGAAGTTGTGATCTACGATTACGTCGATATGAACGAACCCATGCTTGCTAACATGTACAGAAAGCGATTGAAGGGGTATGAGGGGATGGGATATGCGATCCGTGATAAATGAGTGTTTTATATGGTTGGAAGCGAGCCCTAATCTGCCATCCAGCCATCTGGCAAGAAAAGAGGGTTATAAAGCCAATGATTATCTTGTCTAATCATGCCGATAGCTCCAGAAGTATCTGTGATAATGTTTGGAAACGCATTTATTCCGAGTGTTTTCGGATCGCTCTCAATTGCAGTCTTTAGAAACTCAAAACGTTTTTTGATATATTTGGGACTCGCATATGGAAGATGCTTATCGTCAATTAGTAAAATGTTTAAATTACTTGCATAGTGTTTAATTCGCTTTGACTCTATGGCAGACAAGATGATAGATACCCATTGTTTTTCTGCATACCACCCATACATTCCTGTTCCCTGTAATGCATCTCCTTTATTTACAAGGTTTTTTCGCATTTCCCCCTTGTTTGGCTTTTCAAGTGTAAACATATCATTGGATACTTCTGCCATTTCGACATCGTCGTCGGCTTGGGATAACTGATGCTTGAGAGCTTCATTTTTCATCGTAGTAGCACGGGTAATCTCGATTAGCATTACCTCCCCACTGCTAAGGACTACCTCGAAATCTGGCTCTTCGCGTTTCACCAAGGTATATGGATAGCTTAAGAATTCTGGCATGCTATTCATAAACAAGTTTTTCTTCAAGGTATTCAATAGGCACTGCCATTCACTCATTATACCGCATGACTTGCTGCCATGAAAGCTAATAACCCGTTTGTGGGTATCCACCACATCTTGGGAGTTCTGAATTACCAATTCTTGAGATTCTAACTGCTTATACATTGTATAGTTAGCACAGTGAGTTATTTAGTCTTACTATTGTATCATGGGGTCTCCTTCATTTAGCTAGCTTTGTCCCAACTTTTAATGACTTATGAAGACCATAGTGAATACGATATCTTACATGAAGTTTAACTTTTGGAAAGAAATTAAACATAGACCTATCTCTATAGCACCAGCTAAAAAATGGTTCCCCTATTTCTGAATTATCAATATAACAAAGAACATTTGTATCATACAAAAATTGAAGGAACTTATCGGGTTCTTCGGTAAACTCTGGAACTTCAGTATGATGTGTTAGAAAGTACTCTGTAAATTCGTTGTATGCGTTTAAATATTCATCATATGAAAACTCACTCTTACCATAAAGACACTTAAAAAAGTGTAGGAACATTGTAAAGTCCTCGGAAGAGTAGTAGAATGCTAGCTGATCTTTTATACCTCCCATGAGATACTCAGAATAATTCTTTAAGAACAAGTCATCATTAAAATCGGATAAAGAGACTACCGTGTTCTCGTTTTTTTGTTTTTTAAGCTCTTGAAGCATCTGAAGGCAAGTGATTATGTCTCTTGGCCTAGAGTATGATATTTTGAGAAAGTTAATAAAAGAATCGTCTTGATCTCTATCAGGGCTTGTGGTGTAAGTTGCCCAGGGATTGTAATAATCCCACATTGTACCCTTTTCTGATATTTCAACTTGTGGATAGGCTAATAATCTATCAGCTAATTCAAAAAGCAATGAATCTCGATACGCTGGATAAGTAGTTCTCCAATCAAGAAAAACAGAATTGTCCTTTATCTTTGCTGTTAGGTTCTGTAAGTCTAGGGAGTTTAATATATCAGGTCTAATCAGTAAAACAATTCGGATTCTACCTTGCGTATCCTTTATCTTAGGAAAGAAATCATTATTCAACGACCAAATCGCATTTGCCAGTCCTTTAATGCATGTCAAATAATCTTTGTACCGAATTGAACCCGGACGTATATCTATCCCATCAATGAACAACACGTGGTTTTTATTCATCCGTAGTTCATCAAGGGCATCTTCAAACTGTTTCTGGATATAGTATAAGTTAGTTTGAAATCCTTGATTACTAACTGAAAGTGTCTGTTGATCTTTGGCAGATAATCCAACAACCTTGCTAAAAACTTGAAGAGCGTTTTCAGAATTTTCAATCAGAGTGAAGGTATTCATTATCTCTGGAGCAAAAGCATTATTGTAGTATTTATTTAATGCCTCCCTTACCTTATTGAGTTTAGCTCTTTTCGAAAAAACGCTATTATTGATCTCAGACTCCCTGATACTTGTGGATATCAGCATTAAGATAATCACCTTCCAGACGCTTACATAGTCTGACAATGCAAGGTTATTAGAATTCTTTAATGCAATAAATTTATCGTAATCGGTCTCTCGGATAAATTTGATTTCCGAGATGGTGTTGACATGATCATTATTGGCTAGATAGACCGCATATGCCGTTTTACCTGTTCCTTTTTCTCCGATCAAGAAATAGGAACTATAACGCATAAGATTATCAAGGTATCTATTACGAACAAATATTTGGTTAAGTTGGTCTTTGTTTTCAGATCTATTGTAATTCTCAGCATCTCCAAAACCTAAGTCAAGTTCTCTAAATGGTTTCATATCATTCTCCTGAGTTAGTAATATGTATGTTGCATGTTTATTCAAACTCACTCAGGTCAAACTTGAGTGTGTTGCAGTTTTCTTTGATAGTGCGTTGGGTAGCTTCATCGAAGCCTTCAAGACAGTCGGCTTCAATTTCGATTTTGATGCTTGCATCCACTGTGGGGTTATTTATCAGATGCAGGACAATCTCTTCCACTATGGTTGCGAAGTCTGACTTGGCTTTCACTGGATTTAGCTCAGTTCTACCATAAAAGCGCTTCTTGTATTGTCCTGGTTTGAGAGCAGGCTTTGTTCCTCCAACACTACCTCCAGGAGGAGTAGTGACACTACCACCGGTTGTGCCACCAGTACCAATTCCACCTGTCCCTAGTTCAGTTGGGGGATTATCTTGGGGTTCAGCTATCACAGTCTTTTGGGACTGATATTCTGCTGCCCACAGGGGATCGATTAGCAGTAGTGAGCTATCAAAGACAGGAGTCATGGGCTTTCCATAAGAGACCCCAACATACTCATCTCCATCTTTACCATAGGCCAAGCCAAAGAAGTCTCTGCTCTCGGCTCCGGCATTGATAGCATTCGAGAAGGTGTTCTCATTCTTGAGCCTGGGCAGATACAGATAGCAACAGGTGCTATGCCAGATATCCTTAGCTCTGACTTCTTTCACATCGTCTTTCCAGAACCATCTCTTGAGTAAATTGTGCAAATGGATCGGCGCCCACTGCGTAATCAGATGCTCGTTTTCCTTCAGAATCCGTTCAATCTCGTCAACAATATTCAGTACACTCGGATTGATGCTGAATGGCTCAAATCTATCTCCGGGCACCTTATCTTGCTCGGGTACCAATATCCATTTGTAGGTTTCTTTCACAATGCGGTCTAATGACTTTTTAGCATCTTCAAACCCAGTCTTAGCCTGTCTGGTTTGATACTGGTCGAGGTTGAGTTTCAGGGTTTGAATATCTTTGAGAATTGAGTCCCAAGCCAGTAATGTAAGAACCTGGTCTTTCAACCTGCCGATTACCTCGCCATCTGCGGCCAGGAAGATTAAGCGATTCTGTTTCAGTCTCGGTTGTTCACCCCGATTTGTGAGAATTCTCTTAGCTCCGTCACTATTCGGAGCGCCCACTATGGCAAAACTGCCTCCAGAACGCAGATAATAGGCATCAGGTGGCAAGATAACCAGCCGAAGCGAGTAATCATCCGGAATGTCATCAGAACGAGTAAAAATGTGTATTCCGTCGAAACAGCCATTGGACAGTAAGCGCTGAAGCTGATCTTTGATTACAGGTACTACATCGTCTTTATCGTTAAAACGGCGTTTACGGTCTTCCATCTCTCGTCTGAGGTTAGGACGAGTATCAAACCAAAACAATTTGTTATCAGCATTGCTTAGGTAATGCAGCTTATCCACCAGTCTATTCATGGCATCTTTGAAAACTCCAATCACCTGATCAGGTTGAACACTACCAAGCAGGATTCTATTGTATTCTATTCCTCGTGAAGTTCTGGCAGAATGCAAAGCTACAGCATGAGGAGCACTACCAAAGAAGATGGTTCGTGCCAATTTCTTGCAAGCCTGTAACTGACCAAATCTGGCTTCAATCTTCTCAATATGGGCAGTTTCGGAGCGAGAGCCATCAATATCCCTTTCCAGGACAGGATCCCAGCCTTGGGGTAGATAATATATCGTTTCGTTACGCACGTCCGCATCATACAAAGGCAGATTGCCCGGCATGATCAGCGGGTCTTTGTTATCATCTATCCAGAGCTTGTGAATTACCTTTGCCATCAGTTTCAGCACTCCACGGGTCCTCTGGAAATTATCCAAGGAAGACCAGTCTTCATAGAGGCGGTCAAAAATCTCCGGATGAATAGGATAAGCCTGTTTCAAACGTTCAAAGTAATGCGCTTCCTGGGTTTCATTGGGGAAGTCATTTTTATTGGCGATGTAATAGTCAGCAAAGGTTCGACAGGTCTCTTCCATTGAAGCTTGGTCTGTGATACTGGTAAACAACCTGCGGCGGACTATCTCAAAAGCTTCTTCAGCAGCTACTGGCTTCCACAAAGCTTGGATGCGTCCAAAGAAATGCTCCAGCGTTCTGAGGACATTGATTCCATTCTGGCTTCCGGCTTCCCGATTGGAATCTGGCAAGGAAACCAGCATCAGAGCATTAGGCACTGCCTTCAAAGCTTCAGTTAAGGCTTGGATAAAAGAGATATTGGAGTCATAGCTACCACCTGTATAGGTCTTTCCTGGCTCAAATTGACGGATGAAAGCCACCAATTCATCCACCAATATCACACAAGGTGCATAAGCCCTTAGTAGCGTGATCAAATCTTCCTTGCCTGGAGAGGTTCCGCTGACGTCAGATTGTTTTACCAGTTCATAGCCATTTGCACCACCAAGTTGCCATGCAAGTTCGCCCCACAGAGTGTTTACCGTGATTCCATCACGTGACCTTGGACTACCGGGAGAGAGTTGATTGCCATCAATAACCACCGCATTAGCTTTGGGCAAAGAAGTGACACCGGCTTTGTCTATGATTGGCGGAATACCCTGCAACTCAGATAGAGGCGTATCACCCTTGGCAAGATGATAAACAGCCAGCATGGTATGCGTTTTACCGCCACCAAAAGCTGTCTGCAATTGAATAACCGGATCGCCACCATTGCCGCTGAGACGTTGAATAACTGAATCTAAAAGTAACCTCATCCCTTCTGTGATAAAAGTTCTTTGAAAGAACATAACCGGGTTTTGATATTCTTCACTGGCATCTCCGGTATGTACCCGTGAAAGGTCTGCGGCAAATTCTGATTGTTTAAAAGTGCCTTTCAGTACGTCCTGATGCGGTATTGCGATGTCCCGCCATGCTTTTATTGCCATAATGTTTTCCTCAAATTATTCATTGTTCACCTGCCAGTAGCCTATTTTCTTTGATCCCATGCGGGTAATAACTCCCGCCTTCTTCAGAATCTGTACATTCCGCATTACTGTGGCTCTGTTTATTCTTAGGGTATCTGCGAGCATATCGTAAGATACTGAGGGATTATCTCTTATGCTACTAATTATCTTGTTTTGGGTCTCTGTCAGTTTTTTAGGTGCATTTATAGGTGCATTTATAGGTGCATTTATAGTCTCAATTGTAGTTTCATCCCGATACATGGTGATCTTCAGGCAATCCTCATCTGTGGCAAACTCCGGCTCTTTCCCTGTGATGGCTTTCACTTGCGGGATTACTTTAGTACGGATACCCATGCCACGTTCTTCTACATAATTATACTCTCGCAGTACTTCCATGATCAGAGAATTCCGGGCATAGCGATGTCCCGCCTTCATTTTCTCGATGGTCATCGACCCAGGCAAAGCACCCGGACTGATGATCTCCAGACGATTGGAGAAAATGCGCAGTTCGATATCAGTTGAGCGAGTCCAATCCCTATGGGCTAGGGCATTCAAGATCAGCTCCCGAATTGCCTCCATCGGATATAGTATTCTGCTGGGTCGCCGGAAGCCCTTATCTATCGAATCTCCTTCAATGGCGATGTAAGGATGAATGGTATGAGCCAGCTTTTCCACCAAGCCATCATCAACAATGGTGCGACCACCATCATCATCAAACACCCATCTGGCGAGCATAGGGCCATCTAAAACTACATCCAACAGAGCGCGATACTGCAAATCGAGTGAATCAAATGCCATTACTCGCAGGCCTGCTTGTTTTAGATAGCGTTTGGGCTTTACTCCAAATAGGGTGATTCCTGTCACTGTGCACTGTATGTTATCGCCTGTTACTTCTGTCAAAAACCCCATCTGGAGCAGGAGTTCTGTCCACCCGTCTTTGCTTTTGGGTATCTCCGGTTCACCCCTAAACACCAGATAGTTTTCTAGTCGTGCCAGGTCCAGGCTTGATAATGAGGTTCTGGGAACCGGCATGCTTTCCACTTTTAACAAACCACCACTGGCAAGAAGCCGAACAAGCTGTTCTCTGGTAGCTATTCTGGTGGTATTTCCATGCCGGAGAAAGATGTCTTCCCGGTCATTGTGCCGGACTACATAGGGCTTGGAATCGCCTTCTGCAATGGTGATAAGTGCTATTGTGATCTCGGGACTTATGCGTATCTCTTGGTAGGATGGGCTAATTCTGGGATGAATGTGGCGACTGCATACGCAGTCCATCAGCCATTCCTGAAGCTTGGAACGCTTGATCCCGCTAACTGTGCCATCGTCTTCCACCCCGAGGATGATAGTGCCACCTTTCTGATTGGCAAAAGCAACAATCTCTTTGGCAAGCTGTTCCGGCTTCAATGAGTCTCGTTTAAACTCAAGGGTAGCACTCTCACCCTGGGCGATCAAATCCAATGCTTGCTTCTTAGTCATTTAAACTCAGCTTCGATTTGTTCATTTTTTATGCCTTGTTTCTGAGCTTGTTTTTCGATGGAGAGCCAGGCAGTTACAAGATCATTATAGGGTCTGGCATCTTCTGCCCAGCCTTGACGTTCACACAAGGTGTATAGCAAGAAGGCAAGCTGCCGGGCTGTAGCAGCTAACTCTGGAACTGCAGATGCTATCGCTGCAGCAGCAGATTCTCCACTGCTCTGATGAGCCCGGATTAGCTGATGCAATACTTCCCAGACAGGAGTTCGGTCATCTTTAAGTGGATTCCAATCAGAAGGATATTCAGCCGGGCGAAATAGGCGCACTTTGCCACTTCCAGCAATCAAGACTCCACTGTCCCGCACACCTTCCACAGAAAGCCCTTTTGCCTTGGCAAGCACTTCTGCTTCTCCATAAACACCTTCTTTCCATCCATATTCGCTAAACCACTGCAGGCAAAAACGTGTATCGTTATCCCAATCGCCTTCCCGCTCTTTGAAATACTCATCCAGAGCTTTGTTGATTAGAATAAGTGCAGTATGCACTGTCATCGGACTGCCATCAGATTCTAATATTGCTTTGTATTTTGAATACACTGCCATACCAGGACCGATTGCTGATTGAGCTAAATCAACTGGTGCAACAGGACTTGATGTTTCGCTGCCATTAATCATAGTTTCCAGAGCAGTGGGAATGGCTTTGTTCAGTTCTTGCATGAAGTCTTTGCGACTTATAGTATCGGCGTCTGAACTACGCTTTCGACATACCAGAATAATACTTGATGATAGCATGTTACTACCGATTCCACTTACTTTGTTCGCAAGCTCTGTTCGCATTGGCCAAGTACCAACAATAGCCATATCCGATTTCATGACCGCTTCTAAGAATGTTACCCAACCCGTTGATATGCTTCCAGATTCGGAAGTTTCGGATTGCTTAAATGCATAATAAATCGTGATTGGGAAGCTTGGATGAGCCTGTTTCGAGATACTGCTCATAGCTTTTATCATACCTTCTAAAAAAAAGGCTTCAGCCAGTTTCTTTGTTTTATGACGATACTGTGATGCAACTAGTTCATTATCTTTGGGAGTTGCAATTGTCTGGAAAAGCTTGGGGTATATTGGTTTCATTGAACGTTTCTGAAATACATAGAAGAAGTCAGATAGGTCAGCGTACATGATATTATCGTAGTAGGGAGGATCAGTCGATACTACCTTACCAACTGAGATATCTTGGGTACAAGCATCGTGCTGTACTGAGAATGATGGTGGGTCTGCAGGTAAATTAAGAATTGCTTTAGACACCCAATTTAGCATTGATAACCAGTTTCCCGTAGACTCGCTTAATATGTTTACTTCTGCGTAATCCCATACCATTGCTAAAGCTTGTCTTCCAAAAGCACTTCTTACGCCATCTCTTGTGCAGTCCCAAGTAGAGAGAACAGAACTTTGTATTGATAGTTTACCGATACATAAGTGTAAGAATGTTCTTATTGCTTCCTTGTAAGAAGGATTGCCTTCTTCTTCTTTTCTCTCTTCAACTACATCAGATAAAAGCTCATCTACTAACTTGGCAATTGACTCGAGTGCATAAATCTGCCTATCACTGAATAAATCCCCATAATTTCTCATTCCATATAGAGGAACTTGGTCTGCACTCTTACCAACAAGTTCCTGGTCAGGCTTCCAGGTGGGTTTAATGGATTTCGCAAGACTATCCTGATATTCATTTGGTGAAAGATATACGCGGGAGTTATTCCCCTCACAAACAATTGCCATCAGCTTAGAACCCATCCTGCCAGCTTGTCCCTCAGCCTTAATGTACTTACCATCAATGGGAGTATTTGAGAGGAGACATGTGAAGTTAGATGTTCTTCCTGCTGCTTTCGTTCCCTTTTTTATCGTATCAAAACTATCTGGCATGCCAATATGGACATTAAACTCATATTTTTCGTCGTCAAAAATCGGCTCAATCCAAGCTTCTTTCCCCTTTTTATCTGACAGGAGGAAGGTAGAGGTTAGGGGAACATCCACATGAGAGTATAATGGGTTTGGGCTCTTTACTGTTCTTGCCCAGATATAGGCTATTACTGTCAGTTCTTTCCCTCTATATTGTGCGAGATCAGGCCTATCTGCTATCATCTCTTCGGTGATTTTGATGGGGGGATAAAGGTGCCCTATACGCTTAATTGCTTCTTGCCGTACCCAATGTCCATATCTGCGCACATCTTCCGCCAGTCCGGTCACCCCAGACCAGCTTAGCGATATCTCATCCTGCTTTTCATTATCAGGAATAGGACCAATAGGTCTTCTGCCTACAAACTTGGGTGGAATTTCGATCATTGCTTTATTGATAAGCACAGCAACGGGGTTCAGATCACTTGCCCAAGCTTCCAAGCCTAATCTCTGAGCTTCCAAAGGGATGGACCCACCACCTGCAAAGGGATCATGAAAGGCAGGAAGTTTGTCAGGGTTAAAGAGTTCTGAAGCATCGGGATGGTCTTTATTAAGTTCGCAAGTAACTCTCCAGCTCTTGCGAATCTCGGCACGTGCTTCATTCAGGACAGCTTCATTATTGGTGTTTTCCCATCTCACCAGTTTGCGGATGATTTCAAACAGTCGTTCTCGTTCCCGATTGGCATCTGCCTTTCTCTTATAACCAATCTTCAGTTCTTCATCCCAACCCGGGTCATTAACTAACTGGGCAAACAGAACTGCGCGTGCAGCAGCAAGGGGTCGCCTTGCCCAATACAGATGCAGAGTGGAAGGATGCCCATGCCGGATAGACTTTTCACGTACACAGGCCTCGTTTATCTCCCTGAGCGGGAGTGCTACTTCTATCAGCTTCTTGGGTGCTTTCACTTTGTAATCTGTCATAATGTTTCTTTTCTTTCTAATAGACTATCGATATCCAGATTGATACTGGTAACCGCCCAATCGGGTTCCTGAGTAAAGGGATTGCGGACATAATGGGGTCCTTCAAAGTTATCGCCATCTATAACGACAATCGCCAGGATGAATTTATCTGCCTGATTCAAACCATAGAGAACTTCGTTGCGAGTAACTGTAATCGTGGATTGTCCTTTTACTCTGCCTTTTACTTCGATGTGCTTGGTCTCTGGTAAGCGACCATCTTTCATAGGTGGAATACTGGTGATATCCCAACCGCAGTTGTTGCTCGAAACATCGATAACCTCGCAACCGAGGGACTTCTCATATTCCATCACTGCTTGCATGGCTTTTTGCTCAATTCGGCTGCGAGCTTCTGCATCGTCAGACCAGTTGGGTTCACCTTTGATTTGAGCTAACAAACCTGCCGGGATCACCAGAGCTCCGCCAATAATATGAGGAGTCTCTGAGACGATATGGCGCATTTCCTTTAGTTCTTTACTTCTGGATTCCAGCCGATGCGTAAGTTCGTCTATGGTGCGGTTTACGTTGTCTATGTTAATTCGGGTTTGCTTCCCGGCTGCCAAATCATCCTGTAGTTTGATTTTGCGATCCGACCAGTAGTTTATCTCTTTGATCAGCCTTTGATGCACTGCTGTTAAAGTCTTGGAAACATGCTGTTCCCTGCGGTTTTGCACTTCACTAAAGTGTTCGGGAGCAAGCTGTGCAGTGGCATAAGCAAGAGCTTCACGTTCCAAGTTCTCTGATAGCCATTCTGACGAGAGAATGCCTTTGATAAGATTAAAATCATTATCTGGAATGGGTTCAAGATCGAGATGGGGAGCCCAACCGGAATTGCTGACAACTCCCTCAGGAGTGATCTCCACAAACTGCATCCTGCGGGATACGCATCTATCCCGATTATAGCCTTCTTTAATAGCATGATCGATGACAATCAGTGCTTTGGGCACTATGCCATCATCGATGGGATCGAGCATTACAGAGCCTTGTTTCAGTTTGTTGCGATGCGCTTCCAGCATCAAATCCGTCACAGCCATCATGAGTGGATGTCCGGGATGGATAAAACTTGCCATTGCAGATTCCCGGGTAGCTAAACGCACAAACTGTTTATCGAAACAGATACGCTCGTACTTAGTGGTTACGGGATTCATATTGCGTCTATTTCTGCCAGATATATGTCTATCTCGTTCACGAATGTTGGCAGGTACATAGGTGATTTCCCACCGGTTCGGTTCACGTGCTCTGAGTTCACCAGAGAGTTGTTCAAAGGCTTTGCTGAAGAAGGCACGGATAAAATATGGTTGCAGCTTCCTGGCTTCGGCTTTTTCCATCTCTTCTTTCACAGCAAAGAGACGTTTCTCGTCTATCACTTCCTCACACAATGCATTACGATTGAGAATGGTTTTGATATGTTCTGTATCGAGAGCACCTTCCACCACTTCAAAGAGCTTGGCTCGGACGATGGGGTCATCACCATAGCGAATGGCTTCTATGAGCAAATCCCGCAGGCTTTTTTCTTCAAAGACATCGCCGAGAATGTCGAATACATGACCGCCCAGAGCTTGTCTCTGGATTTCGAGTTTGTTAAAGAGATTCAGGAATACATCGCCTTCCCGGGTTTCCATTGCTACCATGTTCCAGAGATGGCAAACTTCTTGCTGACCAATACGGTGGATACGACCAAAGCGTTGCTCGATACGATTAGGATTCCAAGGCAGATCATAATTGACCATCAGATTGGCATTTTGAAGGTTCACACCTTCACCGGCAGCATCTGTAGCCAAGAGTATGCTAACTCTTGGGTCGTTGCGGAACAGCTCCTGAGCTTTGCGTCTTTCCTCACGTTTGATGCCACCATGGATAATGATAACGGCATCCGGATTGCCAATCAAGTCGATTAACCGGTTGTTGAGATAGTTTAAGGTGTCACGATGCTCAGTAAAGATAATGAGTTTGCGGTAACGACCGCTCTTCTCCCGCATATGAGGGTTGTTCTCAAAGAGATTGGAAAGCTCTTCCCACTTGCGGTCAAGTCCGGAATCCCGTAGTTCTTTTGCTTGTTTGGTAAGTCTGGTCAGGATGATGATTTCATTCTCAAATTCTTGGATGGTCTGAGCAGAGGTAGCTCTATCGACCAATTCCTCTTCCATGTTTTCCTGCTCTTCGCTATTAAGATCATCAAGGTCTTCCGGGACATCGAAATCATCTGCCTTGCGAATCAGTTCACCTCGCAGGATGAGCTTTTCCTCTTCCAGTCTGCGGGTGAGCTTTTCCATACGGCGTTTTAGGGATTGATAAATTGCTTCCGGACTCGAAGCTAACCGACGTTGAAGAATGGTGAGTGCAAAGCCGATTGTGTTCCTTTGCTTGCCTTCCAGTCGGTCTGCTTTATTCATCTCTTCACGAACGTATTCAGTTACCGCAAGGTATAGCTCAGCTTCCAGATCAGATAGCTTGTACGAGACAGAATAGGCTTTACGTTCTGGGAAAAGATGGGTGCCATCGAACTTGAGCAGTTCTTCTTTTACCATTCTACGCATAAGGTCTGAGATATCTATGGATTGAGCACTATCACGAGTTTTCCCATAGAAGCGATCAGAATCGAGCAGTGCCAGAAAGGTTTGAAAGTCTTCTTCTTTGCCTTTGTGAGGAGTGGCAGTCATCAGTAGTAGATGCCGGGTGAGGCTGCCCGCGTCTTCGGCAAGTTTATAGCGTTTGGTCTTCTTTAGCTCATTGCCAAACCATGATGCAGAACACTTGTGAGCCTCATCAATCACGACCAAATCCCAATATGTGAGTTTCAGTTTCTCAATTAGTTCTTCATCACGAGAAACCATATCTATCCGGGCAATCAGGTAATCAAAGTCCTCGAAAGGGTTTCCGCTGTGAGACTGGGCTTCCATATCACGAGAAAAGATGAAGAAATCCAGTCCGAACTTCTCATACATTTCATCTTGCCACTGTTCTACTAAAGAACCGGGTGCAACAATCAAGATACGCTTGGCATCGGCTCGCATGATCAGTTCCCGCATATACAAGCCTGCCATGATAGTCTTTCCAGCACCGGGATCATCAGCAAGGATGTAGCGCAAGGGTTGTCTGGGAAGCATGGATTCATATACTGCTGTGATTTGATGAGGTAAGGGTTCAACGTTTGATGTATGCACGGCCATCATAGGGTCGAAGAGATAGGCGAGATTGATCCGGCAAGCCTCCACAGCCAGCTTAAAATCCGCACCTGGCGCATCAAAAGACCAGGGGCGGCCGGATACTGCCAGAGAGAGAGTCATCTCGTCAGAGCGGTAAATCAGTCGTTCTAACAATGCTCCATCGTTTTTCTTGTAATAAACTGTGAGCGCATTAGGTCCGATGGATTCACTCGTCACGATGCGAACCACTTCCCCCGGTTCAATGCCCTGGATCAGGGCTCCTGCCTTAATGTCTTCTAATCTCATCATCCTGATTCCCTAAAAAGAACTAGATAATACGCCTAACACTCCGAAAGTCTGGTCTATTGCCTCTTCAAAGCGTTCAGTCGCATCATTAATTTCGGCCATTCCACGCCAAAAGTCAAACAATCACATTAGCTTCTTCTGTCAATGAGAAAAGCGAAATTGCCGAAGCTGGGTTCAAGCAGCTTACAAGGCCAGTATTCTTTCCCAGACTTCTCAATAACACACGTTCCGGATCGTAAACGTCCTCGTTTACATGACGACGAAGTCGGCAGGAAGAGCTTACTTGATGTTACACAAATGGTTGCCCGCAAGCGGGCAATGGAGACGAGACGTCTCCAATCCGGGACGGGTATTACTTCATGAGAATCACTCTTTTGAAGTATTGATTGTTCCCATGCTTCACCTTTACCAGGTAGGCACCGCTTGCCAGCTCGTGGCTGCTTTGGTCTCTGCCGTCCCAGGTGCATTCGATACTACCAAAATTCGCTTGATTGAAAGAGATGGTCCTCACCTTCCTGCCTGCGATATTATAGATCTCCAGGCTGGTTTCATCTGGTGTGGAAGCATAGAACCTTTTCCGATGAGCAGATATCCCCGATCAGGGCCAGAAGATCATCAAAATAGGAACCACCTCCGGCTTGTTTGTGTAGCTCGTCGTTCAGGGTGAAGCCCTTTATCAGGTATTCTTTGAGCCGCTCAGTGGCCCAGATGCGGAAGCGGGTGGCAATGATACTAATCACTCTATAGCCTACAGAGATCACTGCATCCAAGTTGTAGCACTCTACACGGTAACTTTTCCCATCACTTACAGTTGAGGTAAAAAATGCACTAACTGCCTCTCGATAATTCTCCCTCTCTCAAAGATGTGCTTTTCATAGAAACAAGCAACAGAATGGGGTTTTGTTGTAACAAATCATTCAGGGAGTAACAAATGTAGCGTATGCATATGTATTGCAATGTATTGTGTCGCCCACAAGGGGCTCTGTTGTCTAATCTCCTGTTCCTGTGGTTCCGCTTCGCTACACCCCAGGCTATGATATATCACCCCTGCCGGGGTTTATTCAGGGATTCTTGTGCAGTCCATAAAAGGAACGGAATTTTAGGTAGCAAAGGAGATATTGAAATTATGCTATTGAATCCCGTAGGGACGACATATCCGGAGCATAATGCGATCAGTATCTTTGTCTTAACTTATCTAAAATGCTGTCCCTACAGGACTCATGCAGAGATATATTGATTCACGAAACTATCCAAAATATCGTCTCTACGTGACTCATTTAGTTGAATATATTCTTTTCACGCAGTCTCCTTCGCAGGAATGACGAATCGCGGGGCTGAGTGGCAAACTCAGAGGCTGGACTTCAAAGAAAAAAGTTCGGCTATCTTATTATATGAATAGAAAGCTGATCTGACTTTGAGGAAAAGATTCCACAGGAAAGTGTCAATTCAAAGGCGAAAGTGTCACCTCTATATAAGTGAGGGGAGGCGTCACGTGGTGACGTGGTGACGTGATGACGGTATTCCCTCTTCGATCTTTTAAACAGAGTATAGAGTGTTATGTGATGTACGATGTACGATGTACGATGTAGAATGTAGAATTTACAATGTACGATGTAGAATGTACAATTTACAATGTACGATGTAGTGGTGAGTTGCGCTAACCGGGCTCTTCCTCCTACCAGATCAAGCCGTCCTCCCGGATATGATAGGCGGGTAGCTCTGGTGCGATAGGGCTGGTGATCAGATAGCCGGCTGAGGTCCTCTCATAACTGAGCCTGAGCTTTTTGCCCTGCCAATAGATGGGACGAGCCCCCAAAGCACGCAGGCTGCGGGCATAATGCCCGTGATCCATGAAGTATTGCTTCTGGAGATAATAGAGCTGGCGCAGAGCTTCGCGCAGCTCTTCCCGGGCGGGAATCCGATAGGCATCTTCAGCAAGCTCAGTTCCCACCGCAGCCGCAGAAAAGAAGAGGTAGCCCCAGCGTTCCGGGTAGTGCATAGCGATCAGGCCTTGAGGACTCCATACCCAGTTATACTCAGGTCTTCCGGGGATCTTCTGGTATTCCCCGCTCACGATCTGAGTATCCCACTGCACGCGGGAGAAATTCAGGCGCCAAAAGTCTCCATCGTTGGGCGGGATGGGCATATTGGCCAGCTCTGCCAGGAAGGAAAGCGGAAGCTTGAGCTCCACGCACCACAGACTGTCTGTGTCGGAGGGGTCATTAAGGCTTCCTTCTATACCAATGGCGTAGTCTATCGTTCTGATATCCCAGGCGTTTACTGCCACCTGCCGGCGATCCCGGTAGGGTTTGATCAGCAGTAAATCCCAGAGCGTGCCGAGGGCGTTGAGCTCGAGTTCGTAGTAATCGTGAGTATCGCCATCAGGATCGAGGAAAATCTCAAAATCGTTGTCGTGGAAGATCACGGCATCCCGCTCGGTGAGCTTCGCCCAGATCTGAGGCTCTTCCAGAACGGCAGCAAAATATAGTGCGGAAGAATCCCAGAGCATCTTCACCCGGGTGTGGTGAAAGGGGGCAGGCTTTAGCTCGCCTTCGATATCCACAAAGTCTTCCGTCCAGGCGGCTGCTTGCCAGCTTGCCTCGGACAGGCTGCCATCGATCACAATCTCATCGATGGGTTGCTTGGCGGTGTAGCTGCGGGGAGCGAAGTTTCCAGCCGGAACGGGGAAGGTCTCAGCGAATAGACCGGAGATGATTAGGCAGAGCGTGAGAAGGAGGGAGATATCTCTAATTTGCATAAGCTGCCTCCAGCAGTTCTTCAATGGTGAATTGCGCCAGGGATACAGATGTATCTGCGGCACCGTAATAGACATTGACCTGCGCTTTGGGGAGTAGGTAGCCCTCGGAATCAATATCCCGGCTCAAAGCAGCCGTGGGAAAAACCACACCGGGCACCTGTCCGATCAGTTCATAGTACTCTCGTGGCTCCAGGATATTGTATCTACCACGGGACAGGGTGATCCAGGGACGATGCAAATCCTGCAAGGAGACGCCCATCTGATAGAGATTGGCGGAAGCGAAGTGGGTGGCAACGCCATGATAGAGGTGCAGCCAACCCGACCGGGTCTTGAGCGGAGTGGGGCCGGAGCCGATCAATTCATCCCAATAGTACGCTCTGCCTTCCATAACGGGAGCGATCTCTTCCCAATGAAGGAGATCCGGGGATTGATATGCAAGGATGCGCTTGCCGGTCTTCACTCCATCGGAGCCGGCATGTTCATTGGGACGGGCAAACATGAGGAAGTTCCCTTCTATCCGTTCCGGGAAGATCACGCCGTTTCTGAGATCCCGATCCAGGGGCAGGCCAAGATAATGGAGCCGGGTGGAATCCTCCAGCTCAAACAGAGCCAGACGACAGCCAACATTGGTATCCAAAGCACAGACAACTATTAAGCGCTGTTCCAGCAACACCGGACGGGGATCGTAGATATGATAGATCGTGTGTGGAAAGCTTTCCATTCCGCAGAACTCCAGGGGTGTATCTGCAACCTCGAAAGTGATGCCATCAGTGGAGGAGGCGGGTAGCAGAAAGGTCTCCCGGGCTCGGTTTTGCACCCGGAGGATCAGCTTGTGAAGTCCATCCTGCCGGTAGCCACCGGGATTGAAGACGGAGCTGGGATCGATGATACGCTTGTCGCTCTGCGGGATCAAGCCTCTGTGGATGATGGGGTTATGAGCGTAGCGCATAAGTCAGATACTCCTCCCAAAGTTGTGATCTGGATTCAAAATCCGGGTAGTCCGAGTGCTTGCCCCAAGCCAGCTCGGAGAGGGCAAAGACTCTGGGAATCAGCATTTCCATGGCTCGCTCTGAAGTAGAAATTTGCTCTGTCCAAAGATTGGCCTGCAGTCCCAGAAGTAGCTCCGGCTTGTGTTTGTAGTATTCCTCAACCGGGAAGTGGAAGACATTTCCCGCAGTGGTAACGCCAAAGGCACCGGGACCTTCTTCGGAGGCCTTCCAGTCGAAATAGAGATAGTGATTGGGCACCAGAATGCTTCTATGGCTGCGTTCCTCGGCACTGAGAGCGGCATCCTTGCCATCGCCTCGCCAGATCATAACGATGCTTTTGGGGCTGGGATTGCCTTCCAAAATCTCGTCCCAGCCAATCACAGTCTTTGCCTTGCTTGCCAAAAAGGCCGAGACTTGGTCGAAGAGCCAGCTCTGCAACTCTTCCTCATCCTTCAAGCCCAGTTCCTGGATTCGTTTTTGGCAGTGAGGGCAGTTCTGCCACCGCTCTTTGGGAGCTTCATCTCCACCCAGGTGGAAATAGGCTCCGGGGAAAAGCCCGGCCACTTCATCCACAATATCCAGGACAAAATCCAGGGTGGCATCCTTTCCAGCGCAGAGAATATCTTCTGAGATGCCCCAAGTATTGAGAGTCTCAAAGGCGCGGGGCTGGCAAGCCAGCTCAGGATAGGCTGCCAGAACTGCCATCATATGTCCCGGGAGATCCAGCTCCGGGATCACTTCAATGCCCAGCTCAGCAGCGTAAGCCACGATATCCCGGATCTCTTCCTGCGTGTAATAACCGCCGTATCTGTTGCCATCAGCTTCCCGGCGCCAGGCACCGATCTCTTGCAGGAGTGGGTAACGGAGGCTCTCAATCCGCCAGCCTTGGTCGTCTGTGAGGTGCCAGTGAAACTTGTTTAGTTTGAGCTCGCTCATTAGAAGCAGATACTGCTTGATGAAGCCGGTATCAAAGATGTGGCGGCTCACATCCAGATGCAAGCCTCTCCAGTGATAATGGGGATGGTCATTGATGCTCTGCTTGTGGATAAGCCCGCCATCAAGGAAGGCTTCAAACAAGAGTTGTTTCAGAGTGGTGATTGCGTAGCGCAAACCAGGCTGATCGGTAGCGCGGATAGTGATTCTCTCTTGTTCTACCTCTATCTGATAGGCTTCCAGATCTGCAGAGTCGAGTGCTTCCAGATTCAGGATCCAAGGCGTCTCAGATGGGGCTGGTTCTACCGGGTTCTGCAGGCTACCCAGAAACTGATTGAGTTCTTCAGTTACTGAGGCATTTACGAGCTTGCCATCCTGCGAGAATTGTTGCGGAACCGGAAAGCTCTTCTCAGAGAGTATCTGCTGCACAGGTTTGGGTATCACTGGGCTTCCCTGGTGATGAGCACGGTGATGATCTGATGAGCCTCAAACTGCAGCGAGAGGGTATCTGCAAAGTCCAGGGGTTCCAGGATCTCTTCTGTCATCCGGCAGCGGTAAGCATGCTTATATCCTTTTGGTATACTTATCTTTGCCTGGGCAGAACCACCCCGGTATTCATAGAGCCGCAGCACGATGCCATCCCGCTCGTAAGCAGGTTTGACAGTATCGAGCTTGACCGCTGCTGACTCAATACCAAGATCGCTTTCCACCAGCGTTGCCTGTCTCTTGCCTCCGGGCAGGACCTGCAGAGGCTGGGCAAAGCAATGTGCCATCTGCAACACATCGGAGCTTTCAAAAGAACCCTGATGTGGATAAAAGCCATATTCGTAGCAGTGCTTATGCTGATCGGCTGTGGGATCGACGTCTGCCGGACTACGCAGGAGGTTCAGCTCCATCTCGTCCTCCACAATACGATAGCCGTATTTGGCTTTGGAGAGCAGAGCACAGCCAAAATCGCTCTGGGAGTAATCCGCAAATCTGTGGGCAGGAACCTCGAACTGAGCCAGTTCCCAGGCATTCTTGGGACGGGTGCTGCGCTTGATGGTTCCCATGGCGATCTCATAAGTAGCCTGCTCGGCTCTGATTTGTGGATAGAAATGGGTTCTGAGCATCTGGTGCTTGGCTTGCCAATCGATCTCGTGTTTGATCCTCAGGAATCGATCGTCTGCACTTAGCTCAATGGTCTGTCGGATTATCAGGTGAGCCAACGGAATCTCTTGCACCAGTCTTTGGAACTTGCCGGGATTGTTGATGCAGAGCTCTTCGATCAGCTTGCCATCTTGTGCCTCTTGGGGAATTGTATCGTGATAGAAGTGATTGATATCCCAGGCACCCCAGTTGTTGGGTTCATCCTCCCAGAGCTTGAGCAGATTGGATTCTCTAGCCAGCATCTCGCGGTTGTCGGACTTCAGAATTAGGCTTAAGAGGCTGCCCCGGGAGCTGATCTCTGCTCTGAGAAAGGCGTTTTCCAGAATCATGATAGGGGTGCCTGCCGTTTGAGAGGTCTTTGCCTCCCGGAGCGGAAGGCTGAGCCGGGAGAAGGGTGGCAACTGCACTCTTATCAGCTCGCTCTTTCCCTCAATCCGTTCTAAGATATTGAGGTCATCGGTAGCAGAAAGTCCGGAGTCCAGCTCAATCCACTGGGTTCTTCCCCACTGGCTGTCATTAACCACTGTGATCGCTTTAGCTGTCTCTGGTTCTACCAATTGCTGCGCCAGAGCAAGGAGCTTGGCATGGCTTTCCGCGGAGATACGGTGAGCATCCTCATAGACCATAGTGATGGAAGAGCCGGGGATGATATCATGAAATTGCAGCAGCAGAGTATCTTCCCAGATGGGGTGAAGCTGTGCAGGATAGGGTAGAGCCAAGGCAGCAGCCAGGAACTCCACCAAGCCCAGCAGTCTCTGGCTGTTGAAGTTATTTTGCTTCATCAGGGCCTGGGTAGTGTAGGTGCCGCGGTGAAACTCCAGATAAAGCTCACCAAAGGCTTTGGGCAGTAGAGAGGCATGCTGACCTTGGTACCAGGCAAAGAATTCATCACTGCGGGCAAAGCGAAAACGGCTCACACCCTCCAGATTCTGCTGCCGGAGGCCGTACTCAATATGGTTCAGAGTAGGACCACCCCCGCCGTCACCGATGCCGTAAAGATTGAGGAAGGCATCGCTGAGCTCGGCTTGAGCAAAGCGTTCTTCCGTTTGCAGAAAGGCAGAGGGGTTATTGGAGAAATTGTAGTCGTTGGTAGGAAGCTGATGTGCTAGCACCTCGGTGCCATCGATGCCTTGCCAGATAAAGAGGTGGTGCGGGAAGGTGTTAGTCTCGTTCCAGCTCAGCTTCTGAGTCATGAAATAGTCCACTCCGCAGCCTTTCATCAATTGCGGCAGGTTGCCGTTGAAACCAAAGCAATCCGGCAGCCAGAGCGTGGTGGGGATAAATCCAAATTCCTCAGAGAAGAATTTCTTGCCATAGTAGAACTGCCGGATGATGGCTTCCCCGGAGGGCAGATTGGTGTCAAACTCCACCCAGGAAGCGCCCTGAATCTCCCATCTACCGCTTTTGACAGCGCTTCTAACTTCTTCATAAAGTCCGGGGTACATATCCTTGATCCAGCGGTAGAGCTGAGCCTGAGAAGCTCCGAAGATATAATCCGGATATTGCTCCAACAGGCGCAAGGCATTGGCAAAGGTTCTGCCACCCTTACGTTTGGTCTCTCTCAAAGGCCAGAGCCAGGCCAGATCCAGATGGGCATGACCAACGCTGTAAGCCGTGAGTGCACTGGCATTGGCAGGCTTGGAGAGCAGTTCCTGCATGATCTGCCGGGTTTTGGCTCTATCGGAGTGCCATGTGTTACAAGCTTCATTGAGTCCCCAGAGGATTTTCTTGCGGCGCACCTGTCCCGCAGGTAGGGCAGTGGCAAGATTGAGTAGCAGCTCGAGATCCAGCAAGTCGCTACGCAGTTCTGTATCAAGGCTCACCAGAGCGCATTCCCGCAGCGCATACTCTTCTTTCCCAGCTCCAAAGAGGTCGTTGGCTGAGGCTTCGATCAGGAGCCGGTGCTCTTCTCCCGGGATGGCATCTTCAGAGAGAGGAACGTAATACTTCGCTGCATTGTGATACCAATCCACCTTGGGTGTGAGCCCTTGGTAGGGAGTTCCTTGCCTCATCACGCAAGCTTCCCCGTCACAATCGAACCACAGGCCGATTCTCTGGCCTGCAAAGCTCTCCGGAACAGTGATCTTCACTTCAAAGTGAGCACTTTCCCACTTATTGCCCCAGACTTCTCCCTTCTTGATCTCCAGAAGAGCAGTACAAGCCTCGTGATGAGGGTGAGACAGAGGACTACTGCAACTCACCAGATACGCCGGCATATCATCTTTGAGCCGGTGAATCTCTGGCTTTTGCCTTTCGAGCAAGCGCTTGATGCGCTCTATATGAATCTTTTCGTCGTGCATTCTATTTCTCCATGGGAACTACTATCCCTTTGATAATGATATTTTGGAAGAAGACAAAGATCAGCAGAGTGGGGATGGCGGCAATCACCAAAGCGGCATAACCCACTCCCGTACTGGCTCTTTGCATCAGCGTGTAGATGTGCACCATGAGGGTCCACATCGATTGATCCTGGCAAACTATGAAGGCAAAAAGGAAATTGCGGTAGGCAGCGTTGAAAGCACCCAGGGCAATCACTGCCAGGATGGGTTTACTGAGCCAGAGGGTAAACTGCCAGAAGAGCCGAAACTCCCCTGCACCGTCGATACTGGCGCTCTCATAGATCTCTTTGGGCAGGCTGTCAAAAAAGCCTTTGAGCAGGAAGATAAAGTATCCATCGGCAGCAGCCGGCAGCACCAGTGCCCAGAAGGTATTGAGCAGATTCAAGCGCTTGAGCATCAGAAAGTTTGGTATGCCCATCACCATTGCTGGGAAAGCCATGGTGAGCATAAAGAGCATGATGAGCTGGTAACTGAAGCGAGGCTTAAACCGGCTGAGAGCATAGGCTGCCAGGGGATTGACCGTGATTGCCAGAAGGATGGAAAGCAGCACGTAGATCCCGGTATTGCGCAAAGAACGGGCGTCGGAAAGCATCTGATCCAGCGCCATGGCATAATTGCGCCAGAGGAATTCTTTTCTGATCTCCCCCTTACGAGCTTCAAAGGCATAGTAATCCTGCTCCAAACTGGGAAAGGGTATCTGGCTCAGCTCTGAATAGCTGGTCTTGAGGAAAGTGTTGATCGCCTCCAGCGAACCAAAACGAGCATAGACAAAACTTCGGAAATCCTCTGCCAGGCTGTTGATCCGCAGATGCTCAGGACTTGCCAGACTCTGGATATAGAATGCCAGATCATCGGCTTCTGCGCCGCTTTCGGGCATACGAGTGGGGATCTGTACCTCGTTAAAGCTCTTAAGATCAGACTTCCACGCCTGGTTCAGGAGATCTATATCACCATATTTACCCTTTAGGTAATCACGAAAGTCAGCTCCTGCCTCCTTCCCCAGCACAAGATGCTGCAGATTCAAGCCGGAGCGCACATAATGCAGCCAGATCTCCCGCAGAGGATCCCCGGGAGGTGGACAGGTGACGGGCAGGCGAATCTGATCCCAGTGATTGTATCGGGTCTGATGAGTAGCGTTGAAGCGACTCAAATCACCGCCATAGGCAGGAATCAACTCGCTATTTACAAAGCCGCCATCAGGATTGACATAATACCTCATCCAGAGCGGAGTGCTCTCCTTAAAGCGACGGAAGCGTCCCAGATAACCCTCTGAACTGCTGACAAAATTGCGGGAATAGATATCCTTTTCTTCCACCACAATCTCTTCCCAGGTCACTGCTCCCGTGCCATAGCGGTTGTTAAACTCCACCAGACTGTTCTGGTTTTCGTCTCTGAGCTGAGCCCGAAACAAGCGCTGCGCCAGGGGATAGATGCCCCGTCCATAGTGCTCTGCCACATAGTAGTGGAAGACGCTGATCTGCTCCTTTTCTCCCTCCAGAAACTCTTTCCAAAGCTCATAGAGGGCTGGATTGGTTTTGTCTTCCTGCAGTTCCACCTCGGCAAAGGAGATCCAGCTCCCGGGATAGTTATCCATCAAGCGGCTGCTTTCCTCATTGTAGCGGCTTTCCAGATACTTCTGATACAATGCTTCGTCGCTATGCAGATAGGGTGGAATCAAGGTGATCCGGACCCCATCCACATTGCTTTTAAGCGAGGATGAGATCATCAGCGCAAAGGGATAGAGCATGGTGAGCGAGCCCAGGATCAGGATCAGGTGCAGAGCCAGATTCAGAGCTCGCACCTTGGGCGAATTGCGTCCTACCTTTCCGATGATGCTCACGTGTTATCCCCTTTGGCAGCTTTGAATTCCATGCGCGAGAGATACTTGATCTGCAGCACGGTGAAGCCCATCAGAAAGAGGCTCAAAAGCCACGCCATTGTGGTGGCAAGCCCAAATTTGAGATACAGGTAGGCCTTTTCAAAGATGAGCAGATCGGCCACCCGGGTAGCTTCTCCCGGGCCGCCAAAGGTCATCACCAGGATGAAATCGCTGGATTGAGCGGCAACGATGAAGGCAGCAATAAATTGGATGATGATCAAGCCCTTCAGGCTGGGCAGCACGATGTAGCGGAGCTTGGCAAAGAAGCCTGCTCCATCTATATCTGAGGCTTCATAGAGTTCATTGGGGATATTCTTCAGTGCTGCCAGATAGATCAGGCTGCCCGGCCCCATCCCTGCCCAGATACCCGGTAGTACCACACAGAGCATCGCCAGATGCTCATCTCGTATCCACATACTTTTGGGCAGGCCAATACTCATGATCAATTGGTTCAAAGCGCCACTCTCGTTGGGGCTATAGAGCAGCTTCCAGAGATAGATCACGATCACCCCACTGATCACCGCCGGAAGGTAGTAGATCACCCGGTAAAGCATCTTGCCATGGGAGACTTCCTGTAGCATGATGGCCAGAATGATGGGCGGGAAAAAGCCCAGCCCCAGGCTAAGCAGCATATAGTAAAGCGTACGCAGCACAGAAGCCCACCAGGTGGCATCAAAGAGCAGCTCTGCCAGATTGCCCACACCCACAAAGGGGCTCTCTCCCACCAGGTGAAAATCCCGCACTGCCATCAGACTTCCAGTGACCATTGGCACATATTTCCACACAAAGATGCTGATCACCGCCGGAGCCAGCAGAAGTATAATCAGAGGGATTCTACTCTTTTTCCCGGTGTTGAAAGATACGGTACTTGGTGCCAATATCTTCCAGACTTTCCAGATCGTGAAGATAAAGCCAAAGACGATCAAAGCAGCAATCACGGAGGCCAGACGCTTTCGCAGAGCCTGCTGCTGGGGTGCAACGATACCGATCATCTCCTGATTGGTTCTGGTCTGCGCTGCGCTGAGGATAGAGCCGATCCTGACCCGGCGCTCTTCTGGACTCTTACCCAGCTTGCCAGCCAGATCCAGCTTGATCAGCTCATCCAGAGGATAGGTCATAAATTCATAAACCTTCTGGCAGTTATCCCCAAAAGGCTCAGGCTTGCCTTCCCGCATGGCAGTCTCAAAGGTCTCCAGCCAGCCCGCAGGAGCAAAGCGGAGATAATCCTCATAGCCGTAACGCTTCAGGAAGACCGGATTCTGCATCTTGCCAAATCCGCTTTCGATCATCACCTTGAGCCGGATCTTCCGAGCTTCTTCGCTATCGTAGAAGCGGATATACTGCCAGGCTGCTTCGCGCACCAAAGCAGGATCGCGGCTGCCCAAGCCGGCATTATTGCTGATCCCGGCTCCGCTGAAGATGCCCATCATGCGGCAATTGATCTCGCTGCCGCCACGTCCGGAAGGCCCGGCAGGCGAAGGCGCAAAGCCGTAGAGATTGGGATCGTATTTTCCTCCCATGTTTTGTTGGGAGAGATAATCCATCTTCATGCCGATCTTGCCTTCCATCCAGAGATAACCCCAATCCCCTTCTCGGATGGCAAAGCCCCGCTGACTGCGGTTGGCAGAATCCTTCCACTCGCTGGTCAGGAGGCTGAGATAATACTCCACAGCAGTGACTCCAGCCTCCGAGGCAAAGCTGGCTCGCCACTGCTGAGCGGACTGATCGAAGGTAACGGCATCACCGCCGGCCGCCCAGAGGAAAGGTAGCCAGTCGTAAGCTGCCTGAGAACCTCCGGCCAGAACCGTGCCATAATTGGAATTTGCCGGATCGCTGAGGATGCGGGCATAGCGACGGAATTCTTCCCAGGTGCGCGGTGGACGGTTCGGATCCAATCCTGCCCGGCGGAAGACATCCTTGCGATAGAGCAGCACCCGCACCAGAGTCTCATAAGGCAAAGCCCAGGTTTGCTCCCGGGTTTCACCTTTGCGGATGCGGCGGATCACCTGCCAGACCGGAGCTTCCACCCGCAGTGCCATATCATCCGGGCTCTCCAGAGCTATAAACTCATCCAGGGGATAGAGGAAGTTGTTTTGAATATAGGTATCACTTTGCCGGAAGTTGACATAGAGTATATCCGGAGCCACTCCTCCGGCAATTGCCATCAGAGGACCGCTATCCAGATCCATGCCTTCGATCTTGATGCCGGAGAAGGCTCTGAGCTCGATGTGAGGATACTTGCTGCGGAAGGCTTGCACCACGGCAAGATTGGCTTTGGAATAGGCATCAGTAGCGCGGGGATCGGGAAGCTCAAAGACCTTTAGGATGATGGGAGCCGGCATAGCTTGCAAGGCAAAAACCAAGAGATAGAACAGGGCAAACAGCAGTCGTCTGATCATAAGACCACTTGCACTAAGGTAATATCTGGCAATCTCATGGAAGCAAGTATCAAGCGTTTCACCTCGTCTGTTTTGCTTTATTTCCTCATGTTAGAGCTCCCCCGCGGATGTCAAGCGGAAAGCTCTGGAAGAGTTGCCCTTCACGACACCACCTCCACCACTTCCTTACTTCACCACTCACAAATAACACACTATACGCTTTATGAAAGAACTATAGGAGGAGAACCCTCCTCTCACTTATATACGAGGGACGCTTTTCCCAAAGAATGGACGCTTTTCTGTGGAATCTTTTCCGCACCTACCCGAGTTCTTTGCTATGTGCTACCAGAATGGTGAGTTAGATAGCAAGCCAAACCCCCGCAATATCGATCCGAGTTCCATAGGATCAGTATTTCAGATAGCATCCGCAGCTCAACGAAACCACCCCTGAGTTCCATAGTGAAGGGAGATTGAGCAATCTTGGCGTTAGCAACTATGAAGTACGGAACCTTCCGGTCATTCCAGAGTCTTCAGGATTGCAGAAACCTCCTCCTCCGTCATACCAGCACTAATAAACCTGTCTATCCAGCCCAGGTCAACATTCCGGCTGTTTAGTTTGATGGCTCTGACCCGATAGAACATATATTCGGCGCCCAGGGTAACGTCATAGTGCGTGAACTGCGTGTTAAATGATCGTCCCAGAAAGTAGAACAATCCCTGAGGGTCAGATGAGCCATTGAAATAGATGAAATAGAAGTCTGGCACAATTGGAGTATCTGCCACAGTCTGGGTTACGTCATCCCAGGTGATGATGATATCGTTGCCATTCATATGATTGGTCACATTGGTGGGAGCCATGGGCTCGGCGAACACTGCCGTGCCAGTGATCCGGAGTGCATATTGGGCATGAATTGGAGAGTTGTTCGCTATAAACAAGCTGTCTATAGCCTGTCCCAGCACCATAGGGGTGAACACCAGATTGATGCTTATACTATCCATAGCTGTAATGGTGAATGGCAGAGTGATCTCCTGGATCGAGAAGGCAGAATCTATCTGCTGTAAACTGAGTGCATCGATCACCAGGTCAGCCATTCCGGTGTTTTTAATCCAAAGAGTTAAGGGTTGGGATGCAGTACCCAGATAAGCATTCCCAAAGTCCACTGTCCCCTGGATATCGGTGGTGATAAGCGGGTAAGGTGTGCCAAATTTGGCAATGAAGATATCATTACTGCTACCAGGGTTGATCGATACACTGCCAAAATTTGCAGTGCCAACGAACGCTCCAGCGATATAGCAATTGCCACTCGGGTCGGAAGCTATGGCATATCCAATATCCAGGCTTGATCCTCCAGCTCTGTTTGCCCAGAGCCAGTTCCCGTCAGTATCCAGTTTGGTGCAAAAGACTTCGTTTGCTCCAGAGCTGGTGAGGGAAGTGCTCCCAAAGGCGGCGCTGACGGAGAAAAATCCTGTCAGGCAGCAATTTCCGGAAGCATCCGTGGCTATGCCATAGCCTGTATCAGCGCCAGTTCCGCCTGCTCTTTTGGCCCAGAGCCAGTTGCCGTTAGTGCCAATTTTAGCGATTATGATGTCAACTCCGCCAGCGCTGGTGAGGTTCGAGCTGCCAAAACTTGCTGTTGCGGAGAATGATCCGGTGATATAGCAGTTGCCGTTTACATCAGTAGAAATGCCATTGCCTGTATCACTACCGGTTCCCCCGGCTCTGACAGCCCAGAGCCAGTCGCCGTCGGAATCCAGTTTTGCGACAAAGATATCGGCAGAGCCATCGCTTGAGAGATTGGTAACGCCAAAGGTGGCCTCGCCCATGAAACTACCCGTTACATAGCATGCACCATCTGCATCTGTGCTGATGCCATAAGCTATATCGGTACTATTCCCACCGGCACTTTTTGACCAAAGCCAATTGCCGTTGGTATCCATCCCAGCTACAAACATATCATATGAGCCGCTACTGATGTGAGAGCTTTCACCAAATGAGGCTGTGCTCTGATAGTATCCCACCACAAAGCAATTGCCATCTTCGTCTGTACTAATGGCATTTCCTATGTCAGAACTGGCGCTCCCGGCTTTTTTAGCCCATTGCCAGTTGCCATCAGAGTCCAATTTTGTGATAAAGATATCAGAAGCGCCACTGCTGACGAGTGACGTACCTCCAAAACCGGCCGTGTCTTGGAAATGTCCTGTGATATAGCAGTTTCCCTCTGCGTCTATGGCGATTCCATAGCCCGCATCAGCCCCTGCTCCCCCGGCCTTTTTTACCCAAATCCAATTGCCATATGTATCCAGCTTTGCTATGAAGATATCATCGCTTCCGCTACTGGTGAGGCTTGTAGTACCAAAGGTGACAGTTCCCACGAAAGATCCCGTTGTATAGCAATTGCCCAAGGCATCTGTGGCGATTGCCCTGCCACGATCACTGCTTGCTCCTCCTGCACCATTTGCCCAGAGCCAGACCTCGCTTTGAGCCGATAGTATCACACAAAAGAGCATTATGAACAAAATTAGTATCCGTCTGTTCATTGTGTTCTCCTTGTTTGTAAAAACAGAATAGCGACATGAATTCAAACTCGATATACTATGGTAGTATGCGATCATCCAATATCCCTATTATGTACAATATATAATAACCATAGGACCGATAACACTATTCTTTGCCCTGTGACTTCAAGTCAAGTTCTTTTTCAGCTATTCGGGTGATCTATTGTCTTTCATTGAGGTCATTGCCACACCAGAAGTGACGCTTTGGACAGCGCAATACATAGAAGGAAAGCTCGTATCTCAGGGCTATAAGATAGCAATCGTCATGAGCGGGTTCAACGAGTTCATCTTTTTGACAGAAGAGCTTTCCTATTCCTCGCGGAGTTAGGGTTTGGGGAGGCTCTGGAGGCTGACTACCATGTCTAATCACTCCGCCTCCCAGTCCACACCTGCCGTCATTCCGGGAATTCCGGGGTCCCCAAAGCCACTCCTCCGGCAGTGCCATCAGAGGTAAGCTATCCAGATCCATCCCTGCGATCTTTATCCCGGAGAAAGCTCTGAGCTCGATGTAGGAGGCTTGCCAGGAAGGGCTTGCCTACTGCCAGACTGGCTTTGGAATAGGCATCAGCGGAGCTGGAATCGGGAAGCGCGATGATCTTAGCTGGGTAAATCCTGACTATACCACTTGATATTCCTGATGATATACATTGCCACGGAGAGTAGGATAAAGAGGCTGATACTGCCGATCAGCAGGGCGCTATCCTGAAGTCTGAGCAGGAGATAAAGAAAACCGTAGAGAAAGATGAGCAGCGCACCAACTTTGAGAGCGAAGCTCCGGGTCCGCAGAATACTGTGGCAATAGAGGCTGACCTGCAGGACTACACCCGTTGCAGCGATCAGATATGCCCAGCCAAAGGCGATATGCTCGGAGATCGAGAGCAGCAGCAGATAGAAGATCAGGAGCCCGCAACCCACCATCAGGTATTGGATGGGGTGAATCTGTTGTCTGGACATCACTTCAGCGAAGAAGAAGATCATAAAGGTCAGCACCAGGAAGAGCACAGAGTATTTCAAGGCGCGAGTGGTCTGCTGATAGGAATCTACCATCACCAGGAAGTTCACACCCAGGCTGGAAAGCTGCAGCATCGGTTCGTCGCTGCTCCAGAGCTTCTTGATTCCGCTATTCAGATCGTTGGTCTGCCAGGAAGCTTTGAAGCCTTTGCTATCCACCGTCCGGCTTTCCGGAAGCATATCCCCGATGAAGCTGGGAGACTTCCAATCTCCTTCCAGGCTAACCACTTCCTTCATCGCGGAGCTGCTGAAGTTCAGTTGCTGAGTCCCGCTGATATCCATCCTGAGCCGGAGCCTAATCTCAGTCGCACGTGGGTCCGCCGGAACGGCTGCTGCCAGCTTGAAATCAATCTGCCTGGTGTCCCGGGTATTGTACTGCGCATCTTTGCTTTCCGTGGATTCAGGTACCCGCGTGATTGAGAGCAGATTCTCAGCCCGATTAAAGAGCAGAGCCTGTCCGTTCAGCTCACCGGAGAGTTCCTTCATGCCCCGCTGATCTTCAAGACCAAAGGAAACCAGAGCTTCATCCCACCGGAGAGGTAGGTCTTTGTAAGCAGGAGCGTCGATCGCCACAGCCGGAAAGACAGCAAGCAGATCCAGATCCGCCTGATAACCGGTGACGTCGAAGATTCCCCGCCTGTGAGATACAGCCTTGATCTTCCCACCGATCGTCAGGCTGTCTGGAGCGATATGCAGGTACTTCTTTACCTGGATCGTTTCGGTCTTGCCATCTGAAGTAGATGTCTGCTGTGCTTCGCCATAGGGCACGCTGATAAAGGGTCCGCTCACAATCTGCGATCCACCCCATTTGCTGGCGATCTCTTCGATCACACTCTGTTTGCGCTCATTCCGTTCATGGATGAGGATTGTGATCCAGATCGCGGGGATCATTAAAATCACTACGATAAAGCCAATGATCAACAACTTTATCATCTGCATGCCATTCACTGTTTTAGCTTGCTTACCAAGACTTTCAGGATTCATCCTAAACCTCCCTGGACTTTTTTATCTGGTTTGTTAATTCTTCTGAGGCAATTCATTGACTAACCTCAATACTCTGTCACCAAGCTGCTTAGCATCTGGCTGTTGTCAACAGTAAAATGCCTCCTCCTCACTTCTCACTTCTCACCAAACTGAAACGACACCCATGAGACACCCATGTGACACCCATGTGACACCCATGTAAAATCATGCGTGTCACATGAGTATGAGATGGGTTTCCTGTGGGTGCCAAATTAGGGAGCACTGCAGTATATATTGCAACAATTTATGTTATGGCTAGGCGAGACCGGGCAGCCCTATAAAAAAAACCTTGAATAAAAACAGCCTCTGAAATAAACTGCCCCAAATAGCAAATTCCTGTTAAGGGAAGGAGATAGATATGAAAACCATAGAAGGAAAGCTCGTCTCTCAGGGCTACAAAATAGCTATCGTCGTGAGCCGGTTCAACGAGTTTATCAGCGGGAAACTGCTGGAGGGAGCCATTGATTGCCTCAAAAGGCACAACGTTTCCGAAGACGATATCACCGTGATCTGGGTACCGGGAGCTTTTGAGATTCCCCTGATTGCTGCCGAAGCAGCCTCTCAGCCGGCTTACAATGCAGTTATCTGCCTGGGAGCCCTGATTCGTGGAGCCACTCCGCACTTTGATTATATCAGCGCAGAAGTGACCAAAGGAATCGCTCAGGTGGGGATGAATTATGGCAAGCCTGTGATCTATGGCGTTCTGACTACCGAATCCATAGAGCAAGCTATCGAACGCGCCGGCACCAAAGCCGGAAACAAGGGTTTCAGCGCTGCTTCTGCTGCACTTGAAATGCTCAACCTGATCAGGGAGATGAGAGATGGGACAACGTCGTAAAGCCCGCGAAATGGCAATCCAAACCCTTTACGCCCTGGATTTTTGTGAACTGCAGGAAGGCTTTAAAGAATACTCCATGCTAAACGAGTATCCCACTGTGCTGGCTCAGCTTGCCGCCAATGAAGGGATTGCCGAGAGTTCCTCTGTGTTTGCCTTTGCCGATGATCTGGTGAAAAACACCATCATCAATATAGAATTTGTGGAAAAAGAGATCAATAAACACACGGATAACTGGAGCTGCGAGAGCATTGCGCATCTGGACCGTTCCATTCTGCATATTGCCGTATTTGAGCTCCTTTTCACCGATACACCCGCACCGGTCGTGATCAATGAAGCAATCGAGATTGCCAAGAAGTTCTGTTCGGAACCCACCGGCAAATTCCTCAATGGCATCCTGGACGCAATAAATAAAGACATCAAGGAAGGCGACCGCAGAGAGATTCCTCAATGACGGAAGAAGCAGCCCAAGCTCTGACTTGCAGCATTGGCATTTTTACCTACAATGAAGCCGGGAACATCCTGAAGCTCCTGGATGCACTGGCCAATCAGGATCTGAAAGAAGTAAAGATCCGGGAGATCATCGTGGTCTCCAGCGCCAGCACGGACGGTACGGATGAGCTTGTGGAGGCACATGCGGCCTCTCACCCCTTGGTTCGCCTGATCCGCCAGGCAAAACGGGAAGGCAAATCCAGCGCCATCAATATCTTTCTCAAAGAGGCCACCAGCGATATTCTGGTGGTGATCAGTGGAGACGTGATTCCGGAGCGGCATACGATCCGACGCCTGGTTTCGGCTTTCTCCAACCCCAAAGTCGGGGCTACGGGCGGCAGGCCTGTCCCGGTGAATGATACATCCAGTTTTATGGGCTATAGTGTGCATCTCTTTTGGCGTTTGCATCACCGCATGGCGCTTATCTCACCCAAACTGGGAGAGATGATAGCTTTCCGCAAGCTGATGGATAGCATTCCCAAAGACTCTGCTGTGGATGAAGCTTCCATAGAGGCAATCGTCCGGCAACACAAGCTGGAGCTGCGCTATATCCCCGAAGCCATTATCCGCAACAAGGGTCCGGAAAACCTGCGTGACTTTGTGAAGCAACGTCGCCGCATACAGAATGGGCATCTCTGGCTGAAAGCCCGGCAGAATTACACAGTATCCTCCCAATCCGGCTCCACTCTTTTCAGGATCCTCCTGGAGGAAGCTCTGGAGTATCCCCTATGCATCCCCAAGATAATAGTCGTGATGGGGATGGAGGTCTATTGCCGGATACTGGGCAGCATAGATTTTTACCTGCGCAAAAAGAACCCCTTTGCCTGGGAGATAGCGCGCTCCACCAAGGATTTGAGTAAATGAAGAAGAGAACACGGCATCAAGTGTATCGGAGATATTATTAGCATGTTTTACCTGCTCTTTCGTATAGTGGCATATTGGCTTATGAAGCATCTGGGCTTTCCCAGGCTCTTGCCCATGAATTACACGGTGAGCTTGCTTTATACCTGTAATTCCCGCTGCAGCACCTGTAATATCTGGAAAAAGAAAGCCCGCAACCTCACGGTCAGCGAGTATCAGAAGATCTTCAAATCTGTGGGCAGAAGTCCCTATTGGATCACCTTTAGTGGTGGAGAGCCCTTCCTGCGCAATGATATCGATGAGATAGTCATTGCTATCTACAAGATCTCGAAGCCCCGCATCATCAACATACCCACCAATGGACTGCTGACCAAAGCCATCGAAGAAAAAGTGGAGAAGATTGCGACATCCTGCCCCAAAGCTCAGATCGTGATCAACGTCTCCCTGGATGGGATAGATTCCCAGCACGATGAAATCCGCGGCATCCCCGGCAATTATCGCAAAGCCACCGCCACGTTTACCCGCCTCAAAGCGCTCAAGCTGCCCAATCTGCAAGTGGGGATCCACACTGTGATCTCGAAATACAACGTGGAAAACTTCTCCCTGATCGCCAATGAGCTGATGCGTCTGAAGCCGGATAGCTATATCACAGAGATTGCCGAGGAAAGAGTGGAGCTGGATACCATCGGTGCCGGGATCACACCTTCTTTGGTGGAATATAAATCTGCCATCGACTATCTGATTCACCGCATCAAGAATGATAAATACAAAGGCATGAGCAAGATAACCATGGCCTTTAGGATAGAGTATTACAACCTGGTAAAGCAAATCCTGCGGGATCAGACTCAGGTGCTGCCCTGCTACTCCGGAGTTGCCTCGGCTCAGATCTCTCCCGATGGAGATATCTGGAGCTGTTGCATCAAAGCCAAGCCTCTGGGAAACTTGCGCACCAATAACTTCAAGTTCCGGCAGATCTGGTTTGGCCCGGAGGCCGAGCTGGAGCGTCGCAGCATTCACAAGAAAGAGTGCTGGTGCCCCCTGGCAAATGCCTCCTACACAAATATGCTGATGGATTTGCCCACACTTTACAGAGTCTTTTATCGTTCCTTTATCAAATGGTGGAGCTAGACTATGCTATCCATTCACTCTAAACACTTTAGCCCCCCGGGAAGCGTGGTCTCATACCAAGCCTCTCCCGAGGGAAAATTCGCCTGGTTCCTCTGCACCTGGCACCCGGAGAAGGATTTTGCCCTGGAAGAGATACAGGCAGAAATCAAGCTGGAACTAATCAATGCAGAGCCCCTCAAACTGAGCCGCATGGAAGTGGAAAACTGGCTGAAGAACTTTTGGAGCGAGTATCATTGGAAGCTTCATGCCCGTCTGCGCAAGACAGTTCTGATCGAGAAAGGCATCTCTCTGTTTTTTGGATTGATTTACGATAACGAGCTCTTCTTTGTGCAATTTGGCAGAATGCTCTGTGGGGTTGTGGATCCCAAGGGGCTAACTCAGAGCGGCAGGTCCTGGAAGCATTATCATGTGAAGGCAGCGCACGAACTGGAGCTCCTGGGCTATGCTGAGGAAGATATCAAGGTTCGCACTCACAGGTTACAGCTCGAAGACACACAACACTTTCTGGTGCTCCCTTCACCACAGGCCATCAAGCTTTTGGATCAGATCAAGGGCACCGGCACGCTTCAAGCTCTGCTGGAGTCCTGTCAATCGGAGAAGAATGCTCTCTGGTTGCAGCTTTGCCGTCTCCCGGATCCCTTCCAAAAGAAGAAACGTAAGCTCAGCCGTCTGCAGATCAGCAGCATAGTGCTTCTGGCAATCACTCTTCTGGCAGTGCTATACGTAGCCTTTGGCAATAGATTTATCGATTCAGGCTTGCATAAGCTGCGTCTGCTCTTTGATTCCCGCCGGGTGAGCACTCTGGAAGAGCTGCCCAATACTCTCCGCCTCAGAAATGCTGATATTCTCAAGATCATGGAGCGGATGGTCAATTCTCCCGCCCGCCGGGCTGAATGCCGCATTGCTTGGACCAAGCAGATTCCTCATCCCGTAACAGCTATTCCGGCCTTTGATCTGGATTATATCTATCTGGCCTCCGGGAAGAATCTTTATACCTACAACAAGCGTAATCAGGAACCGGGCTGGAACCTGGTGCTGGACGAAGAGATACTCTATCTGATGAAGACTCAGAACACCCTGATGCTGAGCCTGAGGAATAAGAAACTGATCGGGATCAAACCCGGAGGCACAATCGCCTGGGCCACGGATACCCGCAGCGCTATCTCCGAAGATGATGTGCTGGAAGCCCAGGAGATCACCAGTGCCCAGGATCCCCGAATCGATGGCAGCCTGGTGATACTCCCGGAACGTAACCGGATCTCCGTGATAGACGGTAGCCGGGGAGAAGTCTTTTCCAGCATTGATCTCCTGCAGGATCTGCGCTATCTGTCTCTTTACGACAGCTTCGACAATTGCTTCTACGCTGTGGTGGGAGAATCACTCATGAAGATTGATCTGGTGATATTGAACTGATTATGCCCCAAAGACTCTGCCTGCTACTACTCCTACTCAGCCTGGTGAGCCTGCTCCCGGCAGTGGTGGATAACAGCCTGTCCCGAACGGGTTTTGCCCGCCTGGCCTACGATGGCGGAGGAGATTGGTACAACGATCCCGAAGTACTGCCCAACCTCGCTGTTTATGTGAACCAAACCCTCTCCACAAACTTCCCCCAGATCCAAACGGTGGTAAGGGCTTCGGAAGCCAAACTCTTTGAATACCCCTTCGTGTATCTCACCGGGCACGGCAATATCCGCTTCACAGACAGGGAGATAGAAAACCTGCGTCTGTGGATGGAGCGGGGCGGATTCCTCTATGCCGATGATGACTATGGCATGGATAGCTCCTTCCGTCGTGAGATTCGCCGCATCTTCCCGGAACGCGAGCTGATCGAGCTGGATCCATCTTTCCCGCTTTACAATAGCTTCTATAGCTTCAGTTCTCTTCCCAAGATTCACCTGCACGACGAGCAGCCCCCCAGAGCTTTTGGTATCTTTGACGATAATGGCAGGCTGATGACCCTCTATACATACGAGACCAATATCTCAGACGGCTGGGCAGATCCAGCCACTCACAACGATCCTCCGGAGATCCGGGAACTGGCTCTGCGCTTTGGCACCAACATTGTTTACTACCTCCTCACCAGGCAAAGATGAAAATCTGCATAGTTAGTGATGTTCACTACAAGTTCACTGGCCTAACACATGAGGATCAAGCCAGACAGCAGATGGTGCTGGATTTCTTCCGCAGCCTGATTGGCGCCTACGATCTAATGGTGCTCAATGGAGATATCTTTGATCTGTGGAGTGAAAGCAAGTACAGCCTGATCAAACAACACTTCCCGCTGCTCAAAATTCTGGCAGATATCCGTGAAGCAGGCTGCAAGTTGGTGTACATCAGTGGAAATCACGACTTCTGGTTTGGAGATTTCTTCCGCGACTATCTGGGAGCAGAGATCTATGACAAGAGCTACAGCCTCACAGCAGATGGCAAGAGGATCTTCTTTAGCCATGGCGACCTCTTCACCATAAACGATCTGCGTTACAAGATCTTCCGCTATCTCATCCGCAGCAGCCTTATCCGGCGTATCTACAGCCTGATGCATCCCGATCTGGCTCTGAGCCTGGGGAGCAAACTCTCCCGCACCAGCAGCAAGAGAAAGCTGCAAAAGCCCAATCAGCGAAGAAGAAGTGAAGGTTTGGAGCTTTATGCCAGTAAACTAATCAAGAACGATAAATACGACTTTGTTTTCATGGGACACAGCCATAAACCCGTACTCAAGCCCTATGACAAAGGGTTTTATGGCAATAGTGGAGACTGGCTGAGAAGCTTCAGTTACATAAAAGTAATTGACGGAATCCCCGAGATCTGCCAATATGAAAGCAAAGACGATTCTAAAGGAGAACAAGATGTTTAGAGGAGCCCTAATCCGGATCCTGATCGTGGCAGCCATTGTGGCCACTGCTCTTATCCTGAGCGCAAACACAGACGAACAAATAAAGGAAGAACAATTGAAAGCTGTAATCGAAACCAATCTGGGAAACATAACGATCGAGTTGTGGCCCGAGCTCACTCCCCGCACCGTGCAAAACTTCGTCTCCCTGGCGGAGTCCAATTACTATGTGGGCACATATTTTCACCGGGTTATCCCGGATTTCATGATCCAGGGCGGATGCCCCAACACCAAGAACGCCGATCGTTCTGATGACGGCAGAGGCGGCCCGGACTATCGTTTTGAAGACGAATGCTACACCGGTGGCACAGCCCTCACAGGCCCCATTACAGATGATCAGATGGCTCGCAGAGTTTGGAGCGAAGTGATCATGCCCTATATGTCCGCCACCACCGAGCCGGATACCCTGATCTCCGGTGTTGTCAATGCTGTGATGACCGCTCAAAGCGGAGCTCCCATCATGGAGCATCCCATGGAGTTTTACGCTCAGATCACCGGAAAGACCATCATGACCGGACAGACTCTGATCCATCCCGTGAGCTATGGCACACTTTGCATGGCCAATTCCGGCCCCAATACCAACGGCTCCCAATTCTTCATCGTGACCAAGCGTGATGGCGCTTCCTGGCTCAATGGCAAGCACACCGTCTTTGGTCAGGTGCTGGAAGGCATGGATATCGTTCATCAAATCGAAAACCTCCCCCGCGACTCTGCCGATAATCCCCTGGTGGAAAACCAAGCCAGAGTCACCGCTGTGAGGATTGTGCGGGAATAGTTTATGGCACGCACCAACGAATCCGCCCTCCAAGCTGAAGCTCTCTCCTGGATCAGGCAAAACCAATATGCCTATCTGGCAACAGTCGATAAAAAACAGCCGCGGGTTCGCCCGATCGTGCTGTTCAATTACGATGATGGATATTGGATGGTTACCTTCAGCGGAGATTCCAAGGTGCAGCAAATAGCTGGAAATCGCTGGGTAGAGGTTTGTATACCTCTGCACAGCGATGGCCAGACCGGCTACGTCCGCCTGGCAGGAACAGCTCAGATCGTCACAAATAACGCTCAGAAGGCAGAAGCTGCCGAGCAATGCTATTTCTTTGACGATTATTTCAGCGGCTCCGACGATCCGGATTACAGCCTGATCAGCTTTGATCCCTCCGAGATCGAATATCTGCGTCCCGGCGAGACCTATAGCCAGAGCTTCAACCTCAAACGCTACTAATCGGAGGACTTATGAAAGCTATCTTTACTTATGACGATGAACATCTGGGCAAAAGCTACCTCGTGATCCCCAAGATCCGCGAGATCTCCAAGGCACTGGGAAACGTAGTGGTCACCTTTGATAATGGAGATAAAAAGACCCTGGCCGTCGATGATCCCAAGGCCGTGATTGAGACTATGCTGGAAGTGATAGAGCAGTTCTACGCTTCGCGAGTGAACAGTTAACAGAGGTCAGAGATCAGTGAACAGTAAACAGTGAACAGACCATAAGTGTGGAGCTGTGAGAAAATCCCGTCGATCCAGTCATCTGCGTTCTCTCCGGCATAGTGCACACGTCATCTTGACGTGTTGTTCAATTAAGCGACAAGATGTCGCTTCCACTATCATCTGCGTTCTATCCGATAGCTTCCTGGGGAGTGTCAGCAGCGCAGCTCTGTTCACTGTTCACTGTTCACTGATCAGATGACTAATTTCTTGACAAGATATCTATTCCAAATTTGCCTTGCACGAGGAGTTTTATTTATATGATCGAAGTTATAACTGAGAAATGCGTTGGTTGCGGCGCTTGTTTAAGGGCCTGTGCTTATGATGCCATCAAGCTGGAGGACAAGCTTGCGGTGATCAATCCGGATAAATGCGTCCTCTGCGGCGCTTGTGTGGAAGCTTGTCCATTCGATGCCATTATTATCCGCAAGATAGAACAGCCCAAGCTGGATAAAAGCCAGTTCAAGGGCGTTTGGGTCTTTGCCGAACAGCAGCGTGGCATGATTGCCCCCGTGGTCTATGAACTTTTGGGCAAGGGCAGAGATCTGGCAGATCAACTGGGCGAAGAGCTCGTAGCTGTGCTTTTGGGAAGTGAACTAAATGGCCTGAGTTCCCAGCTCATTTCTTATGGAGCGGATCAGGTGATCGTTGTGGACGATCCCTCGCTGGCTCATTACCGGGACGAGTTCTACGCCAAAGCCCTGGCAGAGCTCTCGGAAAAGTATCAGCCCTCCATCATTCTGGCTGGTGCAACTGTAACCGGCAGAAGCTTTATCCCCCGCGTCGCTGTGCAGCTTGGCACGGGACTCACTGCGGATTGCACCGGCTTGGAGATAGATCCCGAGACCGGCAACCTGATGCAGACCCGTCCTGCTTTTGGCGGCAATATCATGGCCACAATCCTCACTGCCAATCACCGTCCTCAGATGGCAACCGTGCGTCACAAGGTGATGGATCCCCTCTTGCCGGACGATAAACGCAACGGCATAGTGATCCAGGAACAGGTTAATTTTGATCTGGATGAAGAGAACACCGTCTTTTTGAGCTTTGAGAAAGAGGATTCCAAGCTGGTCAATATCACCGAAGCCAATATCATTGTGGCCGGTGGCAGAGGCATCAAGGATGCGAAGAACTTTGAGATGATCGAATCCCTGGCGGAGTCTCTGGAGGGAGCCGTGGGTGCCTCCCGCGCTGCCGTCGATGCCGAGTGGATCCCCTATTCGCATCAGGTGGGTCAAACTGGAAAAACCGTTAAACCAAATATCTACATAGCTATAGGCATCAGCGGAGCCATCCAGCATCTGGCCGGAATGTCCTCTGCAGATTATATTATAGCCATAAATAAAGATCCCGACGCTCCCATCTTCAAGGTAGCCGATCTGGGAATCGTGGGTGACCTTTTTGAAGTACTGCCACAAGTAACTAAAAGGATAAAAGAAATCAGAAGATGATTATTAGACCTTCGATCAGCGTCCTTAGCTCTGATCGGGTGGAAACCAAGCTTGATTTGGATCTTCAACTGAAGGTGCCCTGTGAGGCTCCGGAGCTGTTTGTGCCGGAAAAGACCATTGCCTACAGCCCCTTGATCAACTCACACGATCATCTGATAGGGAATTGGTATCCCCGCGCCGGGGATAAACGCCCCTACCACAATTCTCACATCTGGGTCGAAGATATGAAGGGAAGCTTTTCTTTCCATGAACGAAACCAGTTCTGGATGAACGATGGCAGATTCCACCTGGTGGAACCCGCCTCTCTCCTGCTGGCTCAGCTCGGAGCTTACAAGAATCTTTTCTCTGGATGTATGGCGGTGCAGGATCATGCCCCGGTGCAAGAAGACCTGTATTATGAATCCATGCCGATCCGGGTGATCAATGCCTATCGGCAATGCCACAGTATCACTCTGGAAAACTGGTGGGGTGGCGAGTCTGCCGAAGAAGAAATGCGGCTCACAAAAAACGAAATCCCTTATGTTATTCACTTGGGTGAAGGCACAGATGCTATCACCAAAGCGGAGTTTTCGGAGCTGGTGAACCGTGGACTGCTGCGGGCAAATACACTCATGATCCACGGAATTGCCTTCACGGAAGACGAACTGAGACAGATCGCAAGGGCGAATGCTTCAGTCTGCTGGTGTCCCACTTCCAACTATTATCTGATCGGCGAGACCCTCAAAGTGGAAGAAGCTCTGGAGCTGGGCGTCAACGTCTGCATTGGCACGGATTCCACTATGTCCGGCGGAATCAATATGATCGATGAGTTCATCACAGCTCACAAGCATTTCCCGGATATGCCGCTGAAGACTTTGTACAAGATGGCCACCCAAAACGCCTGTAAAGCGCTGATGCTGCCAGAGTGTTTCGGCTCCTTGGATCCAGCTAAGACCCGGAACCTCCTCCTGATGGACAAGCTGGATAGCGATCCCTTTGAGAATCTTCTGGCCTCAGATCCTGCCAATATCGGGCTTTTGATGCTAGAGGGTATTCCGCTCTATGGAGATAGCTCCTGGCTGGAATACTTTAGCCTGGATACCGGGACTTACAGCACTTTCCGCACCGGGAACAAAGAGAAGTTTGTGATCGGTGATCCACAGGATTTGAATGATCAGATAGATACCGTGCTGGGCTACCACAAGGATTTCCCCTATTTACCCTTCTGAGCTTTACAGTGCCCATGATCCCGCCATGCTAAAAGCTTGGCAAGTAGCCACTATCGGCCTTGCCGGAGCCGGAGGATTGGGCTCCAATATTGCTCACTTTCTCTATCGGGCAGGAGTGGGAAAGCTGATTATTGCAGATTATGACCGCGTTTCTCCCAGTAATCTGAACCGGCAGCTTTACTATGCTGATCAGATCGGCAGGCTAAAAGTCGAGGCACTGAGGGAGAACCTGGAGCGTATCGGTGGACACACCGAGATCATTATCCACTCCGTCCGGGTCGACGCCACTAATCTGACTGAACTCTTTGGGGCTGCAGATATCCTGATCGAAGCCTTCGACCGGGCAGAGGAAAAAAGCATGCTGCTGGAAAGCTGGTCTGATGCCTTTGCGGATAAATACTATATCGGTGCTTCCGGGCTGAGTGGAGTGGGCAGAAATGAGGAACTGCGAACCGAACAATATGGCAAAGTCTTCCTCATAGGCGATGGCTACACTGAGCCCCTGGGAAGCGTGTCTCCTGTTTCTGCACGGGTGGCAGTGGTTGCTGCTATGCAGGCTAATCTGGCTTTGGAACTACTTTTAAGGAATGAAGATGATAACGGTTAATGGAAACAGAATAGATTGGCATGAGGGCATGACAATCCGCGAGATACTGCAGGTGATGAGATACAGCTTCAGGATGCTGGTGATCAAGGTGAACGGTCAATTGGTCAGGAAAGCAGACTACGACAGCACCACAGTTCCCGATGAAGCAGAAGTGCACGTGATCCACCTAATGAGCGGAGGATAAAGCTTTTCAGTGAACAGAAAGTGACAAGTGACAAGAAAGGCAGGTGTATAACTGGGAGATTAAAGGGTTCTTCTCACAAGGATTTCAGGATGATAGGATTGGAAGGAAAGATATCTGCGTGAATCATAATCATCTGTGTCATCTGCGTTCTATTCGGTAGTTTACCCGGTTGCGTCAGCAGCGCAGCTCACTCCACCACTTCAGCACTTCACCACTAACAAGGCGGTTCGGCGACCGCCTCTACAAAGCGAAGCAGCGCAGCTCACTCCACCACTTCAGCACTTCACCACGAACAAGGTGGTTCGGCGACCGCCTCTACAAAGCGACAGGATGTCGCTTCCACTCTCAGCACTTGTCACTCCAAGAAACGGACTGTCTTTTCCCGGGGCAAGCGGTTCCTGCTTCCGGCAAAGGAGCTCACCAGCTTGGGATAGAACTTCTCGTTCTCGGCCGGATAGCCAAAGGGTGATAAAGCCACTATCCTCCAGGACTTGGGTATCTGCAAGTAAGTCCGCAGCTTGGACTCGCTGAAGGCAGCCAGCCAGCAAGTGCCAATCCCCCGGTTTGTGGCAGCCAGAATCATCTGTTGAAAAGAGATCGCCACATCCACCAGATAGTAATCCTGAGAATTCACTCTCAGACTGCTTTTAGTCTCCGCACAGGCCACAATCACGGTGGGCGCATCCTTGATAAAGAAGTTGGAGAGCCCGATCAAGCCACAGTTCCTGGCCAGTTCTCTCACTTTCTGATTGTCGTTGATCACCAGATAGCGCCAGGGTTGACGGTTCTGAGCTGAAGGTGCGCAGCTTCCTGCCTCCAATATCTCTTCCAGAATCTCTTTGGGGATGGGGTCGCTCTTATAAGTTCTCACGCTCTTGCGCTGCTTTATCACTTCCAGATAGTCCATTTTATCTCCTGATGGGATTATATAATACTTTCTTGCTCCAGCTTTTTCCTCCGCTCCGCATCACCAGGAAGTAGATGCCGGACGCTCCCAAGCGGCCGCTGCTGTCTCTGCCGTCCCAGACCAGACTGTGGCGTCCCTGGAGGCTTTGTCCATTGTGCAGGGTTTTCACGAGCTGACCACGTAGATTGTAGATCTCAAGGCAGAGATTAGCAGGTTCGCGCAGACCGTAATCTATTGTCAGAGAAGCACTGAAGGGATTGGGATAAATCCTGCCCAGTCCATCGGCAACCTCTGTCTCCTGG
>JAEZUG010000045.1 GCA_023421135.1 Candidatus Cloacimonadota bacterium
TTCATCTCCTCCAGACGGTTGATATTGACAAAGGCTTGTTTACCGGAGACAAAGAGCTGCGGCAGATCCAGGAGTGGGTAGATCATCATGCTTAGGTATGTGTAAAATAGGAAGAAAGTACCAACCGTAATCTGTCCCTTCACTGCCATGTAGCCGCCAAAGAGAATCACAGCAATCTGGGCAAAGTAATCTATGTACTCGTAGATCAAATGCAGAATCGCATTGAGCTTCACCACGCTCATCTCCGTCTTGAAGCGTTTTGCCAATGCTATGTCAAAGAATCTGTTATACTTCTCTTCTGAAACGAAGGCTTTAACTATTCTGATGCCCGAGAAACTCATCTCAAGCTGGGAGTTTATGTTGCTGATGGCTTGCTGGTTGCGTTCGAAGTTCTTGTATAGTTTGTCGGAAGTAATGTAAAATACGATCATCATCAGAGGAAGAGGAGAGATAGAGAACAGAGTTAGCTTCCAGTTGATGCTGAACATCACTATCATGCTAAAGAGTATCAAACTGAAGGAATTGAAGGCTCTGAAGATTCCGGAACACAAGAACCAGCTTATCTTAGGGAACTCAGAAAGGTCGTCCGTAAGTCTGGTTACAATATCCCCCGTGCGATACTTCTGAAAGAAGCGATAATCTTTTTTGCAGATGAACTTGAAGTAGAAAAGGCGCAGGCTGTGCTCAAACCTTAGGTTTACAAGTGCCCTAAATGAAGGATAGAAGCCGGTGATAAGCTGGGCAGAACCCACAGCTATGAAGATCCAGAGCACACTCTTGATCTGCTGCATGGCATCGTTGTACTTCAAAGCGTCAAGCTTGAGTACTTCCGGAGCAGGCAAGGCACGGAGCATATCTATCAAGCGTTTGAAGACCAAAGGGAAAGCCAGTGATATCCCGGAAGAGACCAGAGTGAATATTATCATGATAAGCACGAACCACTTCTGGGCCACCCATTGCTTGTAAACCCACTTAATGTTCTTATTCATGTTCTTCTCCACCCAGTATCTGCAGCTCTACCAGCTTATGATACTCTTTGGAACTCTGCAGCAAGTCTTGATGTCTTCCCCGATCGAGGATCTCTCCATCCTTGAAGAAGAGAATCTCGTCCGCATCCAGGATGGAAGTGAGACGGTGAGCCACAATAACTGCTGTCTTCCCGCTCAATACTTTCTCCATACTACGTTGAATCCGGGCTTCGGTTTGAGGGTCAATTGAGGCAGTAGCTTCGTCCATTACGATCATCTCTGGAGAGAATGCCAAAGCTCTGGCAAAAGAGATAAGCTGCTTCTCTCCCTGAGAGATGTTCTGACCACGTTCTGCCAATTCGGCATTAATACCAAAGTCCTGATCCGAGATAAAGTCATCCATCTGGACTATGTTTATTGCCTTCTCGACATCTGCGGAGCTTACTTCATCATTGTACACCCGTACGTTCTCCAGGATAGAGCCGGGGAAGAGGAAGATATCCTGCAGGATGAGCCCAATCTTCGAGCGCCAGGCACGGAAGTCCAGCTCACTGAGATCTACTCCATCCACCAGAATGCTACCCTTCTGAATGCGGTAAAAGCCACATAACAGACTTATCGCTGTGGTCTTGCCACTGCCTGAAGCACCAACCAAAGCAATCTGACTTCCCTTGGGTATCTTGAAGCTTACACCCCGGAGTACCCAGTCTTCATTCTGATAAGCAAACCACACGTCTCTGAACTCAATCTCGTGCTCAAAGCTTACTGCAGACGTGCCTGTAAAGAGTTCATCCTCCGTCTCAAGCTCTGTCATCTCCAATATCCTGCGTAGAGACACGAAGCTCCTCTGAATCTGCATCACATTCTCAGAGATATGCATCAGAGGCCAGATCATCCGATACATGTATTGAATAAAGATTATCAGTGTCCCCAGACTCACCAAACCCGTGAGAATCTTGGGAGCGGACATCCAAATGATACCAACGATCAGGAGAACATTGAAGATAAACATGAAGACGCCCTGAGAACCATATTCCAGGAAGGAAGTACGCGTCTCGAGGGTTTTCTTCTCACTGGAAGCTTGTTCCAGCTCTTTCAGTATCCGTTTCTCTTGACTGAGAACCTGTATTATCTGCATTCCCTGCACGTAATCCGTTATCTTGGCTGTTATATCCGCATAACGCTCTCTGATCTTCTTGTAAAACTTGGAGAGATAACGAATCAGGAACCAATATGCTACTATCACCACTATCACAGGCGGAACTATCAGGATAGTGATATTGGGCTCTCTAACAAAGAGCACCGCAAAGACCCCCACGAAGAAGAGCAGATTGCCGATAATCATGATAGAAAGCTCGGAGAAAAGCACTTTAACTCTCTCACTATCACTTTCCACCCGAGCAATGAGTTCGCCTACCGGCTGCTGATTGAACCAGGGAACCGGAAGCTTGAGCAGATGCTTAAAGACAGTGGACTTGAACTGAGTGATTATCTTGATACCCAGCCGGGAGAGCAATACTATCTGCAGATAAGAAAGCAGTCCGGAGAATATCACCACCAACACAAAGAAGAAGCCATAGCGATACATCTCCGAGAGATCATTGTTGGGAATGCTTTTGTCTATGATGTGTGCCAGAATTAGAGGGTCGAGAAGGCGAAGCCCTGAGGTGACAAGCATGGCAAAAAGTCCAAACAACAGAAGTCCCTTGTCCTTCCGCAGATATGGCAAGAGGAGCTTGAAGTTACTGCTGTGATTGGCTTTGCCTGATTCCCTTTTCTTCATTGTATGATATTCCAGCTATAGTAGTTGATAGTATATTCCGGGTGGGGTTTCCGGGGTGGAAAAGACCAATGGTCGGGATGACTGGATTCGAACCAGCGACTTCTCGGTCCCGAACCGAGCGCGCTAACCGGACTGCGCTACATCCCGACCGGCTTTGGGTATGGATTTTCAGGAGGCAAGTTCTGTCAAGACTATTCTTTGGAAATGGCCTTCAGAAGACGCTCGGCATCCTCTGCAGTGATCTTCCCGCTTTCCAGCATTTGCAGGATCTTAAGACGACTTTGTTCGGCAACCTGTTCCTTCTCGGAGGTTTTCATTTCAAAGACCCCAGGGGCTACTTTCTTGATGGTCTTCATCACCTTTTCCGAGATCTTATCGCCCATGTCGCTATCGAAATGGAAGGCAAAGTGATGCTTCCCAGGATCCTTAAACCCTTCTTTGAATTGCTTTACATAGTCTTCAGATTTGAACTTGTTCACGAATTCCTTGAAGGTATCCTGGAGTTCTGTTGCCAGCTTCTCAACCGTAGCAGAAACCTTATCCCTGGTCTCGTCCATATCGAAGTTATCGCTGATTTCCTTAAGTTTGGTGAGCGCTTCCCGGATGGCTTCCCGGATCTTGTCTTCCTGGATCGCTCCGATTCCTTTATTCAGATAAGTACTGAGGTTTTCCACCAGCTTCTTCACTTTCTCTTTATCTTCAGGACTTCCCAGATTTTTCACGGCTTCCCTGAGCTGATCCATCTTCTCCCGAAGAAAATCAAGATTGAGATGATCGTCATAGGAGAGCTTGATCATCCCATTCTCAGTCTTGATACTGATTTCTGCTTCAGGCTCTCCGTTCCTGATCACAAAGATATCTCCATCCCGCTCCGGAACTATCCCCAGTTTGTTCTTGATCAGGCCCATTTCAGTCTCTGCCCTGAGCTCGAAACCCCAGAGATTGGGCAGCACCAGACTGATCACGCCGTTCTCGGATTTGAAGCTCAGCTTTGCATCCTGTACCGGAAGGCTTTCATAGAAGATCACTCCGTTCTCATTCTCTATCTTCACCTGAGGGTAAGAACAAGAACGCATCTTGATAGAACCATTCTCACTGTTTACTTTCAGATCATCTCCACTCAAACCATCTGTGGACAACGGACCATTCTCCATTGATACACTGATATTCCCCTTATGATTGTGAATCTTGATTGGGCCGTTCTCGCTCTCCAGCTTCATTTCTCCGGAGCAATTGGAAAAGATGCTGGGGCCATTTTCCATTCTTAGCACGATGTCAGCCTCAACTCCTGTAACGGAGAAAGGATGATTCTCACCTTCCAGGATTAACTGATCAAGCTTGGGAATCATGATCTCGAGCTTGATAGATGAATTTCTACCGGTAAAGATAGAACTGTCTGTCTCTTCCAGCTCCAGTTTGATCTCTCCATTCTCAAACGTCAGATTATAGCAGTCTTCAAAATCCAACTCTTCATCGTGAGAAGATTCTGCGTAGTTCGCTACGATAACCAAATCGTCGCTATTCGAAGGTGATAGGTGAACGGGAGCCATATTGTTAACCAGGCTAAGCCGGATCGCACCCTCAAAGCTTTGGGACTTTTCGTAGTATGCTGTCTTCATTTTGTTCTCCTTTTTTCAATCATATTAATGGCTTCATCGACCGAGATGAACCCCTCCTCGAGGTCATTCATGATATCATTGAAGTCGGTTACGACAGGCTCTGAACCCTTAATCTTATTGATTATCTCTGCCAGTCGGTTCTTAACAGTTGGATACGAGATGCCCAGGCGCTTTTCCATCTCCTTGATGTTGCCCTGAACCATCGTAAATAAACGAACGAATTCGAGCTGCTCACTATCCAAAGCTTCCAGCCAGGAGCTTTCGAATTGACCCTCGAGCGATAGATCGCAGTTCTCACAGTGATACTGCCTGATAATCAATTGACCGTGGCAGATAGGACAGCTATTCAGTTTCATAAGCCATATCCTCATTTATATTGATTCCGATAACGGATAATCTGAAGACAAGCTAAGAGAGACCTTAATAATGTCAAGTACTATCTTAATTATCTTAAGAAATCCTTGCCCGCATGCTTAGAATTGTTGACGTAGAGCGCTTTGATGAGAAGCAGAGAGGCTACTTGGTTCTCACAGATTTGACGGCTTTGCTATAACTTATTGCAAGATTAGCGTTTCCTTAGCTTTCGCTAAAGGATCGCTAAAGGATCGCTAAGGAATTGCTAAAGAATCCTCTGGGGGAGGAATTGGGAAGGACTGGGTTTGATGAGGAGAATGCTTCTCTCTGGAAGCGGCTTGGATCAGGGTGCACTAAAGACGAGAGGAAGGGCTTTATTGGTTTCCCTGTAGTCCTTTCCGGGCATGAAGTCTGCTTCCCGAACGATGCTGACACTTAGTACGGTGCCCTCTTCTTGATTCAGATAAGCCAGAAAGGCGGGTAAATCGGATGAATATGGCTCAAAGATCAGATCTCCCGGCAGGAAACCCATCCGCTCGGCATAACTACCCTCCTGGACTTCCACTATTTGAATCAATTCGATCATATAGTCCAATCCATGCCATTCAGGGCTACTCAGCGTGATGCCATAGCGCTCTTTAACCACTTGTTCCAAATCTACTTGCTTCTTTATCCTGGGTACAATGAGAATAATCAGGATCAATATTCCCAGAGCAATAAAGATTGGCTTATAGCGTTTTCCGGTAGAGACTTCCGTTCTTTCTTCTTCCATCATGCTTTATTAGTTCAGGTAATACCAATGCAGATTGGCGTGAATGGATTGGGGAATGGGATAAGTGCCGTAGATATCTGTATCCAGAGCATTTTTGAAGCTAACGGTGAAGTCAAAGAGCTTGCTGATCTGAACTCCCGCCCAAAGATCCAAAATAGCTGAACCGAGGATCTTGACAGGAGGCATGATGGAGAGATAGTAATCGCTATGGCCATAGACTGCCAGTCCGCCCAAAATGGCGTTATTCTTTGGTAGCTCTCTCTTGAGTTCAAGATGTGTCTGATATCTGAGATCCGGGACTTCGGTGATCTGCTGATACGCTAGTGTGGCTTCAGGACAGTCTTGCCAGCTAAAATTTTGCCTCAGAGTCAGATCTGCGAATCCCAGATCATGAGTCCAATCCAGAGACGCATCCGCGTAGGGAAAGCTTTGCGTTTTACGATAGACTCCACCATTGTAGCTACCACCCTTTTGAATGCTCTTCATTCCGCCCAGGACTTGTAGTTTCAGTCTTGCAGAAGGTTCAAGGATCAGGTTTGCCGCATAGTTTGTCTTGATCACCTGATGTCCGGAATCAAGCCAAAGACCGGGATTGAAGATATCTCTCAGCAAACTCAGAGACGTGTTCTGAGTGCACATGAAACCGTATGCACCCAGTTTCAGCCAGTCATTCTTCCAAGCCAGCCTTCCTTCCATTTGAGGATTGCCGCTGAAATATGTATCAAATCGTCCATACCCTTCGAAGCGTCTGCCTTCATAGGAGTAATTGATACCAGTCTTGTACTCGTAATCTACTTCACCTGTGTTGACCTGAGGAGTGAAATCCAAATCCATATCATAGCGCTCGTGGTATAAACTGATCGTATGAGGTCCGTTGTGGTGATCTTTGAACAATCTCCACTGCAGGATATCATTGCTTTGATCCAAGCTTCCGGCTTTTGCTTTTTCTGAAACCTTTATGATGCTGAATTCCAGTATTGGGCTATGAATCGCAGCATAGAATTGCCTTAGACGGTGATCTATTGATACATTATTGGCTTGCCAGTAGGCTGGGAGCAGATCCTGAGAGCTGTTGTCCTGAGCCCAATCTGCCAATTCCAGCTCCAGTTTCAGCTTCTTGTAATCCCAGCTTAGGTAGTTACGTAGAGAGCTTTGGTCGTGATCAAGACCTGTCCACACGCCGGTCTGTACCAGAAGATCCAGACTGTAGTACAAGCCCGGGAAACCCAGGAGTTCATCTTTCTTGAATCCGGCTCTGGCAAAGTTGTATTCATAGTCGCCCAAACCTGCCTGGATATCCGATACCATCACCTTGTAAGGATATCTGTTCTCGGAAAACTGCAGAGTTCTGCTCCGGCTGGATTGAGCATAAAAGGTGTTGTAGTATTGGACCAGAAGTGCATCGGACCAAAGAGATGGCCATTGACCAAAGCCCTGCCTGCTAAGCTCAAGATGACGGTTATTCAAACCCACTGCATGATACGCTGCCCGGTAGATATCCAGAGAATTGAGCGTTGGGTTGGGGGCATGGAGCATCAGGCTATTCAAACTTCGAGCCTCTCTATCCTTAGCAATCCAATCTTCAACCTCTGATCTGGGGACTATGTACTCTTCAACTTTCAGGCTATCGGAAAGGATGATCTCATCTGTGAGTTCGGGAGTATTGTTGCTCAGAGACAGGCTATCTGCTTCGGCATCCATGCTCTGTGCGATCAGGAAGCTAAAGGATAATAGCAGAACTAAAGCCAGGATGCTTCTTTGTACCATTGAATGGTCTCCTTGATGCACTTTTCTAAGTTTGGCTGGGGGTTATAGCCCAGAAGATTGCGGGCTTTTTCTATGCTGCAGAGCCAGCTTTCGGCCATGAATTCTTTGATCTTCTCGCGATTGAGAACCACCGGGCGTCTACTCAACTGCCCCCAAAGCTCTCCTCCCCAGGCAGCTAACCCGGCCAAACTTTCTGGAACAACCAGATCAAGCTTCTTAACTTTCAATGCTTTTGCCATGAGAGAGGGTATGGTGTCTTGCGTGTAAACTTCGCCGTCTGAGGCAAAGAAGGTTTGATTGAAAGCTATGTCGTTCAGCAAGCATAGTTCCAGCAGGTTGGCGAGTTCATTTACGTGGATCATGTTAAGATAACGGGTTCTGGTGCCTAGTTTCAGGTTGAGTCCTTTGGCTGCGAGTTTGGCAAGTTGCAGGAAATCCTTGTCTCCGGGGCCGTAGATTGAGCAGGGGCGAATGATCGTGAAGGGAACTGGACTGGTTTCCTTCACTACGCGCTCTGCTCTCAGCTTGCTTTTTCCATACCAAGTGACTGGAGCTGAAGGGTCTTCTTCACTGATGGTTTCTTTACCATGGGAAGGACGTGAAGCTGCTTGAGATGAGATGAAGATGAATTGTTTGAGGCTTGGAGCTGATTGGCTGGCATTAAGGATATCTCGGGTGAGTTGAACGTTTGCCCTGTAGATCTGAGCATAGTTCAAGGCTTTGGTCATGCCGGCATTGTGGATCAACACATCAACATCCGCCAAAGCTTCAAGGAGTTCTTTACTATTGCTGTAATCCAGCCTGATCATCTTGCAATCAGGGATTATTGAAGTATCCGAATTCTTACGAATAACCGCGGTCACTTGATGACCTGAGGATTGGAACTGTCTTATGAGGCCGGAACCCACAAAGCCGTTAGCTCCGGTGATTGCTATCTTCATTGACCACCGCCTCGTACTATTTAAGGGGATGGTGGGTGATGAGGGACTTGAACCCCCGACCTCTTGCGTGTAAAGCAAGAGCTCTTCCAGCTGAGCTAATCACCCACTGTCTTTTATTTACTGGTCGGGGTGAGAGGATTCGAACCTCCGACCCCGTGGTCCCAAACCACGTGCGCTAACCGGACTGCGCTACACCCCGCAGTTTCGCCATGAAAAATGGAAGCTCCTTTTCGTCAAGACATTTCCGTATAAAGCACCTTTATGTAGTCAACTGCGGCGACTTCTTGGCTCCATCTGAGAAAATATGTATTGACGTAATCACAATGGCTTAAAATCTGGTTCAATCAGAAAGATGATTATATTCTAAGGAGATAGAAATGGCAAAGAACCATCGCGGTAAAGGCTTGAACAGCTTGCCGAACCACGGCAGAGGCGAATGCCCCGTTTGCAAACGTACCGGCGTTAAGCTGTTGCACGAAGTCAAAGTGGCCGATAAGACCGTTAAGGTCTGCAAAGTCTGCAAGAAAACTGCAGCCAGTAGATTAAGCGCCTAACAATAATTTAGATCTGGGATCAGTAACGCTTTGTATAGCCAAGATAATCCCGGATCTTTTTTTATTCTAACTAAATGAAAGCACTTAAAGAACTGGGTCAGAACTTTCTGACTGATACTACAATAGCATCTCAGATAGCCGCTCTGGGGGAACTCTGCCCCGGTGAGACAGTCTGGGAGATTGGGCCGGGAAAGGGAATCCTCACTCAAGCTCTTCTGCATTATGGAGTCAAGCTTACTGCCTATGAACTGGATCGCCGTTTGGAAGAGCCACTGAGAAAGAGATTTGGAGACAGCTTGGAGCTGATTAGGGCAGACATTCTGCGTTTGAACTGGAATGAACAGCTAGTGAACTGTCCCGAGACAATCAAACTGATCTCAAATATCCCCTATCAGATCACCTCTCCACTCTTGTCCAGGCTGGAAGAATACTCATCCAGATTTGAGCTTATCGCCCTCATGGTACAAAAAGAAGTGGCAGAGAGATTGACCGCCAGGGTCGGAACCAAGGAATATGGCTTGATGACTATCAGGCTGGGCTTAGTCTTCGATATCAACATAGCTTTGCAGGTGGGCAGAGAGCTCTTTGAACCTTCTCCCAATGTGGATTCTGCTGTGATTGTGTTGAAGCCCAGGCAAGTTCCTCCCCGTCTTTCGCATCCCGAGCTCTTTTACCAATTGATTCACCACGCTTTTATGCATAGACGCAAGACACTAAGAAACAACCTGGTCAGGATGCTAAGCAAGCAAGACCTGGCAGCACTGGATAAACATAGCAAATACGATCTTTCCCGCCGGGGAGAAAGCTTCAGTGAAGCTGAATTTATCGATCTTTGCGAGCTTCTTTCTGCTATTATGTACAGGCCTTAGTGCGCAGAACAGCGCTCTTAACCTGTATCTCTACAATAATAACAGCATCCGGATACTGGATAACCAACTTCTCTACAATCTTAGCCCACTAAAGCACACCTCTATCAGACTCTCTGGTAGCACTCAGAACGAAACCCGCCTGAACTTCAATCAAAACACCCGCCTTGCTGATCTTGAGCTAGACATCCACTATGATCGAGGGATCTTCAATCACTACCTGCTTAGTGGCTTTAACTATCATTATGATAAGAATGATCTGGAGACTGATCTCTCGGCTTATCAAAGCAGGATGGGCTTCTTGGGTTACGGACTCCAAATCAATCCTCTGGATAGCCTGTTCTTCAACATAAATGGTAAGGCTTATCTTAAGACAGAACGAGATAGATTCCTGCCAGAGACAAACTTGAAGGGAGAGGGACAGCAGTTAACCGGACAAAGCTCATATTCCTACTACTCACCCACCGGCTTCTACGGCTTGAGTGGAAGAGGTGAATTCCTTGATCTAGATTGGGAGCATTACGAAAGCTACGGCTTGAATGCCTTTGTTAATCAAGATATCTGGGGCACTGAACTGGCAGCTTCTTTCAGCCTTGATAGCCGCAGGGATATTCTTTATACACTCGAACAGAATGACGACCCCGGGCTTCCCAGCAGCTACATGGAAACAGACAAGCAGAAACGTTGGTCTCTGATCTCGGATACACGGCTCAATCTATTCCCCTCAGAAGCTCTTGAACTAACCTTGAGTAACAACTTCAGCCAGCGTAAGACCAGGTTGGAGCAAAACCTCAGCAGAAACAACGCAGACTTCATCAATCAAGCCTCTATACTAGTGAATTTCAGCCCTCTTAACCGGTTATCCTGGCAAACTAACCTGGGACACAACTTTGCTATCAAGGACTTCTCTTTCTCCAATTCAAACCGCCACACTGAGCTGCGAAACCTGGGCACAAACCTACTCTGGGAATACTCTCCCGGAGATACACTGAACGTAGGAAGCGGGATTGATCTGCAACGCACCAGCTATCCAAAAGATGACCACAGGCTGGATAACGACCTCCGAAACATCAACCTCAGACTAGGCTGGAAGCACTATTACAAAAGCAGACTCCGCCTATCCAACCGGCTTTTGTGGAGCTTGAAAAACGATGTCTATATTGACAGCTTGCTTTCCGGAAACAATACTCGGGTCCAAAGCCTCAGTTACCTCCCAGAGATCAGCCTGCTTGTAGGTGACCGCATCATGCTGAAGCAGAACTATCAGATCAGAGTGGATTATACAGACTATATGTATCAGATAGAGGGACAGAACAACGAGCTCTACCGTCAGTTCACTGCCAGATACAACCTGATCTTTGATAGTCTCCCCTTCATTGCCCGCTCCGGTGATAGCCGCTGGTTGGAGCTTCCATATCGCTCCGGGGATGATAATGCTTTCTTGCTGGATGGTCTGCTACTATATGAAAGAAGCGAGTATGGATATGAGGAGAATGAAGGCTATATCATAAATTCTCTCACCGAAAGATACACAGCAGGCTTGAGCCTCAGACATGATATCGGTTCGTTTTACTACCTGATCCAACCCCGGATCAGCTGGGGAACCTGGAGAGAGTATAGCGCTGTGTTTTTAACAGCCTTCAGTTTTGATCAGAACTCCAGCATAGAACTCTCTCTGAATCCTATTGGCGAAGAACTGGGGGCATTGGATTGGCGCTTGAACCTGACTCTGAGCCTGAATTACTAATTTCCGGGGTTGACACCCAGACCAAGTTTCACCAGTTTGAATCAAAGCACTTATTTGGAGTAATGTATTGAAAGACATCTACACAGTATTAGTCGGCGGAAAAGCCGGAGAAGGAGTGAAAAAGCTCGCTCAGCTCCTGGCAAAGACTGCTCTGGACAACAGCCTGCACTGCTTTCAAAGCGATGACTATCAAAGTCTGATCAAAGGTGGCCACAACTTTAGCACCGTGTCCATCTCTGATCAACCTATCCATAATTCTTACAAAAGCGCAGATCTGATTATCTGCCTGGATCAACCTAGTTTCACAAAACACATATCAGAGCTAAAGCCCGGTGGAGCCATATTCTACAATAGTGACGAAGCCAGCAATGAAGTAGGCTTTGGACTGCCTCTCACCACTCTTATGAAGGAATCCTATCAGCATCCCTCCAATCTCAGTATAGCAGGCCTGGCAATTTTCTATGCCTACATGGGTTTAAGCCAGGATGAGATGCACAAGCTTATCCGCTCCAGCTACAAGAAACAGATTGTAGAAAACCTGATCTTCGCGGACAAGTGCTTCCCCTTGGTAGAGCAGGCCAAAACCCTCCCCTGTCCAACCATCTCAAACACTAATAACAAGCTCTACACGGGAAATCAAGCTATATCTCTGGGAGCCTGGCTAGCTGGCCTTGATATGTACTTTGCCTACCCCATGACGCCTGCATCTTCCATCCTTCACTACCTTGCTACGATGTCCTCGAAGCTGGGTGTAAAAGCCATTCATGCAGAAAGTGAACTTGCTGCAGCAAATATGGCTGTGGGAGCAGTTGTCGGCGGAGCCAGAGCAGCCATAGGCAGCAGTGGCGGTGGATTTGCCCTGATGCAGGAAGCCTTTTCTATGGCTGGCATCACTGAGGCACCTTTGCTTTGCGTGCTATCTTCAAGACCCGGCCCAGCCACCGGGGTTTCAACCTACACTGCCCAGGAAGACCTCTATTTTGCTCTTCACCAAGGTCATGGAGAGTTCGATCGTATAGTTGCCAGCCCTGATTGCATGGAGCGTGCCTTCAGCCTCGCAGGCGAATTGCTTTCTCTAGCCTGGGAACTGCAGATTCCCACCATCCTGCTCACAGAGAAGCACCTTTCAGAATCTATGCAGGATGTGAAGCTACACACAGACCAAGTCCCAGAGGCCAATCATCTTAAACCAACTAGCTCAGAAGATTACAAACGCTATCAACTCACAGATAATGGCATCTCCCCCATGCTCTTTCCTCCCTCAGAGCAAGTGATCAAATGGAACTCCCACGAGCATCTGGAAAGCGGTTTACGCACCGATATAGCAGAAGCTATGGTAGCCATGAAGGACAAACGTGGCAGAAAACCCATTAATGAAGCTTGCTCAGGATACCAACGCTATGCTGTTTACGGAAAAGGTAGTAAACACATCTTTGCCTACGGTTCCACAGCGTTGGAAGTGCGAGAAGCTATGGACTATCTGGATAGTGACTATACCCTGGTGGTGCCCATCTATCTTGAGCCTTTAGCTATCGAAGAGCTTCTCCCCTACTGCTCTGAACCTGCCATCGTGATAGAACACAACTCCAGACCCCGTTTTGCCCAATTCCTCAAAGAAAAGCTGGGACTCACCAGCAAAGCAGATATTCTGCGCTACGACGGCAGAGCCTGGGACCCAATTGAACTGGCAGAAAAGATCAAGGAGGTGGACAATGCGTAATCTCGATACCGGTAAAGCCAACACCTGGTGCCCCGCATGTGGCAATTTTGGCATCCTGAATGCAGTTAAGATGGCCTTCAACCAGCTCTTTGATTCTGGCCTCGATCCAGCTGAACTTGCCATCACCTGCGGAATAGGCTGTCATGGAAAGATCTTTGATTATCTGAACATCTCCGGGATTTACGGGCTGCACGGAAGAGCCGTCGCCACGGCAACAGGTCTCAAGCTTGCAAACCCCCAGCTCAAAGTTGTGAGCTTTGGTGGTGATGGAGACAGCCTGGGCGAAGGCCTGGAACACACTCTCTTTGCAGCCAAGCGCAATCTGGATATCACTCTTATCTTGCACAATAACGGCAATTATGGCCTCACAACGGGGCAATTCTCTCCACTATCCCCTCTGGGTTTCAGAGGTCTCTCCAGTCCTCAAGGTAGCGTGGAAGAACCTTTTCAGGCCATACCTCTGCTCTTAATATCGGGTGCCAGCTTTGTAGCCAGAGCCTATTCTGCCAATCCCAAACAATTGGCTGCCATCGTGAAGCAAGCTGTGCAACATAAAGGTTTCTCCTTTATCGAAGTTCTACAACCCTGCGTTAGTTACAACAACACCTACAGCTATTACAATCAGCACATCAAAGAACTGGAGAAGCTACCCACAGACAAAATGGATGCCATAGGTCTGGCTTCCGAGACTGAGACTATCTGGACAGGTGTCTATTACAAAGCAGAGAAACCCACTTATCATGAATCAGCTCCGGGTTTGACCAATCCAGCTCTGCAAAGACCGGAGCAGAGCTCCAGACTACAGCTTCTGAACAGCCTTGATATGATATGAAGAGATTTAGGCTGAACCCACGCAGCATCATCCAGACAGTCTTCCTGCTTGTATCTCTGGGAATGCTATTCTTCATGATCACGAAAGGCGTAGGAGCCATTCACAATGCTTGCCCCTATGCCGTGATTTGCTTTGGGATGAATCTGAAGCAGCTTCTGGGAATCTCCGGACAGCTATTTCTGGCGACAGTTCTTCTGGGTTTCCTGATCGCTGTCTCTACCATCTTTCTAGGTCGTAAGTTCTGTGGCTGGATCTGCCCTTTGGGCACAATACAGGAGCTGATATACTCTCTACGCTCCCGCAAGTACAGGCTCAAGCAACGTGTACCATATTACCTGGAGAGAAAGCTCGGCAAAGGCAAATACATCGTCCTCACTATCACTACCATTTTTGCGCTCGCCGGCCTGGCATATATCTTTATCCGATTCTGCCCCTTCTACGCTTTATCCCAGCTGCCACGCCTTGCTGTTCCGGGGCTTATTCTCACAGTCACAATCCTTGCTGCTTCATTATTCATCGATCGATTGTGGTGCCGATTTTTGTGTCCCTACGCCGGCTTTATGAATCTCTTTATGGTGCTGGGTAAGCTCTTTGGAATCAATAGGCTCAAGATAAGGCGCAATCCGGAACGCTGCAATGATTGCGGTCTCTGCAGCCTCTATTGCCCCATGAATATCAATCTTCTGGAATCCAGCTTGGTGGAAGATCCAAACTGCATCCACTGTGGCATATGCTCCTCAAAGTGTCCCAGAAAAGCTCTTGAAAACAACTGCAAGGAAGACTTATGAAACGCTTTCTCCAAATCTTGCTGATCCTGGCTCTGCTTAGCCTGGCAGCTGTCCAGATCCTGATCCATACTGGCTTGCTGCTTCCCAAAGAGAAAGAACCGGTGTGCCCGGTGAGCGCTATAAAGATGATAAATGGAAAAGCCGTGATTGACTCCACCAAGTGTATCGGCTGCCGTCGCTGCGTGGATGGAGTGTTAATTCCCAAGCAAGCCACTCCAATGATAAATGTCCCTCTCTCGGATAGCATCGGAGCCCCACAAGTATCAGTTCCAGAATCCTCCCCAATACCTGCCCCCAACCCCAGGGGAACGCAACCCGTAACCGCTCCACCTGGCCAAGTTGCTCAAGTATCTCAAGGTGCTCAAGTCTCTCAAGCATACCAGGTTGATCCTGATAAGTGTATCGGTTGCCAGCTTTGTGTTCCCAATTGCCCGGTGGGAGCCATCACCATGCAAGATGGCAAGGCAGTTATCGATAAGAGTAAATGCATCTCCTGTGGTATCTGTGAAGAAGGCAATGGAGATGATTTCCAGGGTTGTCCCACCGGGGCAATCAGCAAGAGCTAGAACCTTCAGAGCTCAGATATCAGACTTTTCCAATCTCCCAAAGGCGGAAGCAATCCTGCTTCCACAGCTCTTTTCACAGATATACAAGGT
>JAEZUG010000052.1 GCA_023421135.1 Candidatus Cloacimonadota bacterium
ACGCATCTCATACCCATGTGACACGCATGAGTTTACATGGGTGTCACATGGGTGTCTCATGGGTGTCTCATGCGTGTCGTCTCAGTTAGGAGTTTGGCTTCTGCTTCGATTGCCTTATCTTATGTGCATAGATAAGGAGGATTGTTGTGAAGTTAGCTGATATACTAGACCGTTTTGAGAAGATAGCGCCTTTGGGGCTTGCACTGAGCTGGGATAATGTTGGTCTCCTGGTGGGAGAGCGGGATGCAACTGTCAACAAAGCTCTTGTCTCCCTGGATTTTACCCCGAACACTCTAAGTCACGCCATCGAGAGTGAGGCAGATTTGATCCTGACTCACCACCCGATCTGGCTCAAAGGAATTAAGAGACTCAATGATCCTCTCATACTGGAGCTGATCCGGCACAATATAGCCTTGGTGTCTTTTCACACAAACCTGGACACAGCCAGATATAGCGTAAACCACGCTCTGGCGGATGTTTTGAAGCTCAAGGTGGCAGACAAGCTATCCTCTGAGACCGGAAATCAGCAATACATGGTTCAGGTTACCGTTCCCATCGAGCAGATTGATCAGGTCAGAGAAGCAGCTTTTGCCGCTGGTGGGGGCATCGTGGGAGAATTTGACCGCTGTTGTGCGCGGTTGGCGTTTCAAGGAACCTTCCGCCCTTTGGAGGCAGCCAGTTTAATCACGGGAGTGCGTGGTATCGAAAATCATATCAGGCAGGAAAAGCTGGAAATTCAGACTAGTAGCAGTGCTCTGCCGGCAGTTCTGGCAGCCATTCGTAGAGTCCATCCCTATGAACAGCCCTATATCACGCATTTTCCCGTTCAAGATCCCGATCCGGCTCTGGGCTTGGGATTGATCTGCACTATGGAGCAAAAGCTCAAGCTCAGGGAATTGGCAGAGTATGTGCGGGATCGCCTGGGTGCTCCTCAGCTCAGGCTATGGTTGGGAGGTCACTCTGAAACAGCAATTCCGGAACGAATCGCTATTTGTGGAGGTTCGGGAGGATCCCTGATTCCCCTTGCTCAGAATAAAGCCGATGTCTTTATCAGCGGCGACTTCTCTTATCACAGTCTCCTGGACAGCTCTTTGCCCCTGATCGATGCCGGACACTTCCACACGGAAAGGCCAGTGCTGGATTATCTGCAGAAGGTTCTGAAGTCCTTTGGAGTGGAATCAGCTATTTTGCCTGATACTGAGCATGAATATAATCAGCGTAACCGCTGGATTTAGAAGAAGGCTGTAGAACATCTTCCACAAAAGAGCCCTCCAAAGCTTCTTTTCATCCAGATTGCAGAATTATAGCCTTGACATCAGGACTCCCCCGGTAAAACTTTACAGAAGATCAAATTGAGTAGCGGGAGTCTATATGAAACTAAGGTTAATAGTTTTAATCCTTGGTGTCATTCTATGCATTAGCTTGGCTGTATCGTCTTGCAGATTTGGGTCCAAGCCCAAACTCAAGGTGGGTACAAACGTGGATTATCCTCCATTTTCTTACCGTCAGGATGCGGAGTTTTATGGGGTTGATATTGACCTTGCCAATGCTCTGGGAAAAATCACCGGTTATGAGATCGAAGTGCTCAATATTGATTTTGAACAACTGATTCCGGCTTTGCAGAATCGCGAGATAGATTTCATCGCCTCGGCTATGTCCATCACAGAAGATCGTGCTGAGCTGGTGCAGTTCACGGTTCCTTACTACCAGGCTGGTCAAGCTTTCGTGAAACGCAGGGATAATCCTGTGTCAATCGGGAATCTGGAAGCTCTGGCTGCTTACAGGATTGGCAGCATGAATTCCACCACTGGGATGCAATTGATCGAGGAGAAGCTGGTAAACACAGGTCTCATGCCCCGGAAGAATCTACTTTTATTCCGCTCCAATTCAGAGGCAATCACATCTTTGCTGAACGAGCAGATAGATTTTACCGTCTTGGACGACGCTCCAGCCCGTTACTTTACAGCCAACCGGCCGATAGACATTGCTTATGAGCACAAGACTGACGAGCAGTATGGATTGGTTTTCCGCAAGAAATCCCGGCATTTTGACAGGTTCAACCGGGCACTGCAGGAAATGATCACCAATGGAGAGCTTGATGCCATTTTGGCAAAGTATGGCCTGAAGAGATAGAGCCGGGATCACAAGTTCTAGGGTTGTAGCGTTTTTGGGCTTTGTTGAGATCGGGTAATCCCTTTCGTACCCTGGCTTCTTACTTGGTTTCTTGTCTATTGTCAGAGCTACTGGTCACTGTCTTGCTTGACAGGAGCGCTGGGTTGATAAACTTAGCACTCACGAAAAGCACCAGAGGATAATAACAATGAAGAAAACAACATACACAGCCTTGCTTATCCTGCTCCTTCCGGTTCTGGTTTGGGCAGGTTATTACGACAACGTCCTGAATCTCTATGGAGATGCCCTGAAGAATGGGCTTAGAACTCTGATCTCCACTAATACCAATTCCAGCTATGACAATGCCAAGCTCTTTATGTTTCAAACAGCGGACAACGTGAATGGAACGGTGCGCTGTATCTATACGGGGCATGTCTATTCGATCTCGGGCTCCTATAATGGCTCCAGCGATCCGAACACGGAGCACACCTATGCTCAAAGCTGGTTTTCCAGCTCGCAGAGCAGTGTCAAGAAGGCAGATGTGCATCATCTTTTCCCCTCCCGGATGCAGGCCAATAGCGCCCGGGGCAACCTTCCTCTGGCCAATGTGGCAAATCACTCCACGGCCGAAATATTCTATTCCAATGAACCCTGGCAAAGCTACAGGGGAGGTGATGGTTTTGGTCATACAGTCTGGGAGCCAGCTCCCCAATCCAAGGGCAATGTGGCCCGGGCTCTGATGTATTTTTATGTGCGCTACAATGATCCTCTGATCCAGGGCGGAGTGAATATGCTTCCCACTCTTATGGTCTGGCACCTGGAAGATCCGGTGGATAATGCAGAGATAACCCGCAATCAGGCAGTGTATTCATATCAAAATAACCGCAATCCCTTTGTGGATCATCCGGAGTTTGTGAATCGTATTTGGAACCCCACTTCTGCGGACGATCCTCTGCAAGTGCCTGTGCCGCAGTTTGTGATCAACTCTGCCTATCCCAATCCTTTCTCTGCCAGTCTCACTCTTAGTATCAGCTCAGAGAAGTCTCAGCAGCTCAGTCTCCAGGTTTATAACCTGCGTGGTCAGATGATCCGGGAAGAAGAACTGAGTGTTGCCCCCGGAGAGAGTTCATACATTTGGGATGGCCGTAATGCTTCAGGTGATGAAGCCACCACTGGAGTATATTTTATCCGTGCTTACAGCCCGGGACAGGAATCCAGAATCCGGGTCTTGAAACAGAATTAGACAATAAAAAAAAGAAGAACCGAAGTCTGAGATCAGGCTTCGGTTCTTCTTTTAGCTTCAAAACATGAGGGCAAAAAAAATGGCTCCGGAAGAGGGATTCGAACCCCCGACTTAGTGGTTAACAGCCACCCGCTCTACCGCTGAGCCATTCCGGAACACATCGTTAGCGACAGATTTATGACCGGGCTTTTTTTGTCAATCAGAAAATATCCTGCCTTCTCCTTTCTCGAATGGGATAGAATCTATTTTACTGATATTCAGAGCACTAATGTGAGGTGAAGAAGCTGGAACGGCCTTCTCAAGAGGTTATTATTATCAGTCTGTGAATCCGCTGGAGGCAGCCTAAAGCTCTGCTTGACAGAAAGGCTGCATTCAATTCCAATGCTCCAAAATAGCGTATTTAATAAAAATATGTCATACAAGGAGTTAAGAACGATGGCGAAATTTAAGAAAGCTACGATGGACGGCAATACAGCCGCAGCACACGTGGCATATGCCTTCAACGAAGTAGCAGCGATCTACCCGATCACTCCCTCCTCCACTATGGGTGAGCTTTCCGATGCCTGGGCATCAGAAGGCCGCAAGAACATGAACGGCACAACGGTCGATGTGATCGAGATGCAGTCCGAAGCCGGCGCAGCCGGAGCGGTGCACGGATCCCTTTCCGCTGGTGCCCTCACCACCACCTTTACAGCCTCTCAGGGGCTGATGCTTATGCTACCCAATATGCATAAGATCGCCGGTGAGATGCTGCCCACAGTCTTTTATGTCACAGCCCGTAGCTTGGCTGCGCAATCTCTCTCCATCTTTGGAGATCATTCAGACGTAATGTCCGCCCGCAACACCGGTTTTGCCCTCATCGCCTGTAACAGCGTTCAGGAAGTGATGGATCTGGCTATTGTGGCACAGCTTGCCACCATGAAGACTTCAATACCCTTCATGGTCTTCTTCGATGGTTTCCGCACTTCTCACGAACTGCAGAAGATCGAAGTGATCGATTATGACACTATGAAAGAGCTGGATGACGGCGAACTGATCGAAGCTTTCCGCGCTCGTGGCTTGAATCCTGATCATCCCCGCATCAAGGTCGGTCAGCAGGCTCCGGATGTCTATTTCCAAGGCCGTGAGACCAGCAATCTGCATTACCAGAAGGCTCCCGGGATCATCCAGGATACTATGAACGCCGTTGCCGAGAAGATCGGTCGCGGTTATAAACTCTTTGATTACGTCGGTGCTCCCGATGCTGAAGAAGTGATCATTGCCATGGGCAGCGGTTGCGAGACTATACAGGAGACCATCGAGTACCTGAACAAAGAACGCGGTATGAAGCTCGGTCTGGTCAAAGTTCGCGTCTATCGTCCCTTCGATGTCGAAGCCTTCAAAGCTTCTCTTCCCAGCACAGTCAAAAAGATTGCTGTGCTTGATCGCACCAAGGAACCCGGCTCCATCGGCGAGCCTCTTTATCTTGATGTAGTCTCTGCTCTCAAGGACAATAAAGACCTCTTTATCATCGGTGGCAGATACGGACTTTCCTCCAAGGAATTCACACCTTCCATGGTTCTTGCAGTTTACAAGCATCTGGCCAAAGGTGGCTTCCACGGTTTCACAGTCGGTATTGAAGACGATGTTTCACATCTCTCTCTTTCGATCGACGAGATCATCAGCACCGTTCCTGCCGGAACCATCAGCTGCAAGTTCTGGGGCCTTGGCTCAGACGGTACAGTCGGTGCGAACAAGAACTCCATCAAGATCATCGGTGACCACACAGATATGTATGTCCAGGGTTACTTCCAATACGATAGTAAGAAGAGCGGCGGTATCACCCGTAGCCACCTGCGTTTTGGCAAGACACCCATCCACAGCCAGTATCTGGTAACCAAAGAAGACTTCGTGGCTTGCCACAACCAAGCCTTCATAGGCCGCTTTGACCTGCTTTCCGGGATCAAAGAGAACGGAGTGTTCCTGCTCAATTCCTTCTGGAAGAGCGAAGAAGCCTTCGATCACCTCACCTGCGAGATGCAGCAGACCATCATTGACCGCAAAATCAAGTTCTACAACATCGACGGCCTCAAGATCGCCGACGAAGTGGGCTTGGGCGGACGTGTCAATACCGTCATGCAGACCGCTTTCTTCCTGATCTCCGGTGTGATGGATCGCTCCGAAGCCATAGGCCTGATCAAAGAATCCATCAAAAAGACCTACGGCCGCAAGGGCGACGAAGTCGTGAAGATGAATCTGGACGCTGTGGATAAGGTGAATGAAGCCTTGGTCGAGATTCCCATCCCGGCTGCTGTTCCCGAGAAATGCACCCCCACCAAGCAATTGGTGCCTGCCGGTTCCGATGATTTCACCATGCAAGTCATCGAGCCTATCATGCGCGAAATGGGAGACGTGATCAAGGTCTCCGAGATGCCGCTGGATGGTTATGTGCAGACTGGCACCGCCAAGCTCGAAAAGCGCCGTGTTGCTCCTCTGGCTCCGCATTGGATTCCCGAAAACTGCATTCAGTGCAACCAGTGTTCCTTCGTCTGCCCCCATGCTGCCATCCGTGCCAAGCTGATCAAAGACGAAGATCTACAAGGTGCTCCAGAGTCTTTCAAGACCCTCAAAGCCATGGGCGCAGAAGGTCATCAATACAAGGTTCAGGTCTATATCGACGATTGCCAGAGCTGCCGCGTTTGCGCCAATGAGTGTCCCAAAGCAGCCCTCGTGATGAGCCCGATTGAAGACGAACGTGCTCTCGGCGAACAGGATAACTACGAATACTTTGAAAAGCTTCCCTGCGATGTGATGGCTTCTTTCAAGGAAGACACAGTCAAGGGCAGCCAGTTCAAGCAGCCCCTGTTGGAGTTCTCCGGTGCCTGCGCAGGTTGCGGTGAAACCCCCTACATTAAGCTGCTCACTCAGCTCTTTGGCGATCGCATGATCATCGCCAATGCCACAGGTTGCTCCTCCATCTGGGGTGGCACTTTCCCCACCATTCCTTATGCCAAAAACAAAGACGGCAAGGGTCCCGCCTGGGCAAACAGCCTCTTTGAAGACAATGCTGAATACGGCTTTGGTATGAGATTGGCTCTGGATAGCCATCGCAAGCTGGTCAAGCTCGCTATCGAAACCCTGATGGACAAAGCCATCGATCCCGCTCTGAAGGAAGCCTTTGGCTATGCTCTGGAGCACTGGAACGACGTCGATGCCGCTGCCAAAGAAAATGCTGCCAAGATCAAAGCCCTGCTTCCCAAAGCTCTGGATAATGCCTGTGACGGCTGCCGCAAATATGTGCGCCGCGTGGTTGAGCTGCAAGACTATATCATCGAGAAGTCCGTCTGGGCACTCGGTGGTGACGGCTGGGCCTATGACATCGGTTACGGCGGATTGGATCACGTGATGGCCTCCAACAAGAACGTAAACATCTTCGTGCTGGATACAGAAGTCTATTCCAACACTGGCGGACAGGCCTCCAAATCCACTCCCCTGGGTTCCATTGCCCGCTTCGCAGAAGCCGGAAAGAACACCAATAAGAAAGATCTGGGCATGATGATGATGAGCTATGGCTACGTCTATGTTGCTTCTATCGCCATGGGATACAACAAGAACCAAGCTCTGCAAGCCATCAAGGAAGCAGAAGCCTATCCCGGCCCCTCCATCATTATCGCCTACGCACCTTGTATCAACCACGGCATCGATATGTCTCTCACTCAGAAACGTGAGAAGAAAGCCGTCGAGACCGGATACTGGCTGCTCTATCGCTACAATCCGCTGAACAAGCTGCAGGGCAAGCATCCATTCACTTTGGACAGCAAAGAGCCTACCGCCAGCGTGAAAGAATTCCTCGATGGGGAAAGACGTTACAGCGGTCTGGCCAAGATCTTCCCGGAACGTGCCGAGCAGTTCAGCCAAAGCGCCGAAGTGTTCATCAAGGAACGTTGGGAACAGTATAAGAAATTCAGTCAATAAGCACTGATTAGACAATACAATAGCTCTGTGGAGACTGCTTTGTCTTCGCAGAGCTTTTTTTTGTGGTGGAGTGTGGAAGTGGTGGAGTGTATTGGCGCTTTCCAAAGCGCCACAAGTGTGGATGCGTCATCCTGACGCAATAGAAGGGGATGAGTTCCGTAGGAACGGTATTTCAGGTAGTAACATTGTTTTCACGAATTGCCTCCGAGTTCCGTAGGAACGACATTTTAGATACGCTAAGACGATGATATTGTTTGTGATTGTCTTTGTAGCAATACTTCCACAAGCAAATCCCTGGAGATCCTGTGTAATGGAGGGACTTGGAACAATACTTGCACAAAGCCAGGTATCAAAACAATAATAGTATAAGGACAAAAGAATGAAGAACTTGGTGTTCATCCTACTCTTTCTATCTCTTTTCTGCCTGGCCTTTGCACAGAGCATCCCGGAGCCCGAAACCAGACAGATCGCTCAGGCTTGGCTAGACCGTCTTGGCTCGGACGCTTCTGTACAGAGTTACGTTGATCTTGCTCAGGGAAGCTCTGCCAGGCTTGCCCGGGTTTATCAGCTTAAACCCCAGGGTTTTGTTGTCGTTACAACCGATCAGAAGCTTCCTCCGGTGCTGGCATACTCTCTGAATTCCAGCTTTGATAGCTCAGAACAGAGTTCTGCCAGGGCATTACTGACAAATCAGCTCGAGCTTCGGCTCAGATTACCTATCTCTTATCAAGATGCAGCTATTCGGCAGCGGCAAGATTTATTGAACGGCCTCACCAGAGATGATTTTCAACAGTGGCCTCCGGAAGGCAGCACAGCTACAGGTGGCTGGGTGAAGACCCGCTGGAATCAGACCGGACCCTACAACGCTCTCTGTCCAATGGATCCGGTTACTCAGGGACGTTCTCTGGCAGGTTGCCCTGCCGTGGCGATGGCGCAGATCTTCAACTACCATCAGCAGCTCAACGGCACTCTCTTCAGCGATGCGGATGATTACTATCACAACTACTCCGGCCGTCAATACTGGATAGACAACGATCATGAGGCACAGGATTTCCCTTCCTGGGATGAGCTCAATACATACATGACCGGTTTGGCGGATACATACTGGCTGTCTCAAGCGCCAGAAAACCTGCAAAAAGCTGCTTTGATTTACGCCGCCGGTGCTGCTGCGGAGCAGGTATTCAGCTCCGAAGGCTCCGGCACCTTTGCCGTGAGCCAGGCATTTTCTGCCATTCAGCGCTTCGGATTCAATTATGCAGAATTGATCACCACAGATAGTCCTCAGCTCTGGAACAGGATCATCCAAAACCTCCAGGAAGCCAAGCCGGTGCTTTATGCGGCCGTGACTCCTGCCTGGGATGCGGGACACAACATGGTGCTGGATGGTTACAATACGGACGATTATTATCACGTCAATTTCGGTTGGGGTGGCAGCAGTGACGGCTGGTTCCTGCTCCCAGCCAGCCTGCCCTACAATCTTTCAGTTTTGGAAGGTGCCGTGCTGGATATCGTTCCTCCGCAGCATCTATTGGTAATGCCGGAAGAGATGATCTTCGAGACGGCTGCCGAGCTTGCCCAGGGTCTGGATTTTGAGCTGCTCAATATTTCTGATCAACCTCTAACGATTGAGGCTGTGGAGTGCCCCACGGCAGCGAACCTCAGCTTCTCAACTACCACTACTCAGAGCCTTCCCTTTGTATTGGCTGCCGGCCAAAGCCTCTATGGCCATCTCTGCGGAGCAGTGCAGGGAAGGAGCTACACCAATCATGAGCTCAGAATCAAGCACTCCCGTGGCTACCAGGTTCATCCCGTGCTGGTCAATACAGAGGCCTCCAGCGCTGTGGAAGAAGAGCTGCTTCCGTCTGCCATTGTGATGCTTCGCGCCTATCCCAATCCTTTCTCCGATGCCCTCACAGTGGAGCTTGTCGGTGAGATCAAGGCTGGTGAAAGCCTGGAGATTTTTAACCTCCGGGGGCAGAGAGTGGCGGAACAGCCAGCTAAATCTGGAATTATGAACTGGGAAGCCCGAGATGCCTCCGGCAGAAGCCTGGCACCCGGTATCTATCTGTTGAGGCTGAAAAGCCAGCCCTATCAGCTTTACAAGGTGCTGAAGTTCTAGAGCTGCACAGCCCGCTCTTCTTGTGTTCAGACGGTTGCCGTACCGCCTCAATACCATCTCCTTCGATTCTTTAGCCTTTCTTTAGCGAACCCTTAGCGAATCCTTAGCGAATCCTAAGGAAAGGCTTATTCTGTATTAAGTTATGAGAATGGATTTGAGTGGGGGAGGGACAAGATCATGAGAAGAGAAGCGAGTAATAGTATTGATTGCACCGCCAAACTATACCTCACCAGGCAAGTCCCGTAGGGACGGCGTTTCAGATAGCAACACCGATCAGTTCTAACCTGTCGCTGAGGAATTTAGATATTGATGACCACACAATCTCGAAGTCAGGCATCCACGGAGCTTGGTCTGTCCTTAGAGGTGATGCTCTGCGTGAGTGATACCGCGGTGCTACAAGCATAGACTTACTGGATTCCGGGTAATCCTGCCCCAGAGGGGACCCCGGAACCACCCCAAACCCTCACTTCGTTCAGATTTGGGGACCCCGGAATTCCCGGAATGACGGCGGGTGTGGTCTAGATTGTGGCTTGGAAACCGCCAATCTGCAAAGCTCAAATCCAGAGGTTCAAGCTTCCGATAGCTCTTCACTGTAGTCTAAAGTAATCCACTCTTTTAAAACCAGATACCTGATTGTGGAAGCTAAAGAATTCTTTTTCTGTGGAGTATCCCATTGCTTCTTCCACTTGAGAATATAGTTATAGAAGTCCACTTCCGAAACAAACTCAATATCGCCATGTTCAGTCAGTTCGTCCAACGTGTACATTATTGTCCCAATCTCTTCTGCATGCTCTGCAGATTTAACTCGACTAAACAAATCCACCAGTTTATCAATCACATCCTGATGCTTCAGAATCACATTCTTTCTGGTTTCTTGCAATTTTGGATACTCTATTCCGGTTTTCAACCTGGTTGCTGCTCCGGACTTAGTTTCCAGAATCAGGTTCTCCCTCCCAAAAACATTGTACATTCTTGATATATCAGGAGAGTATGGGCCATATGCTGCCTTTTTGAACTGGATTCCCAAGTCCAGCTTATCCAGTGTAGCCATATAGCATATTTTCTGGAAAATGATTTTGCCCACCGGAACCGTGTAGGGTTTTTGCTCCAGTCTATGCAAGACCTCAAGTATAGCTATCCAAGATGGAGGCATTTCTTTGTCCATAATCTTTGCCTTATACTCAATTTCTACCTCCCCTTCGAGATATTCACGAGTCAAAAACTTCTTATCAGTACCCAAGGGAGCGTAAATCTCTATCGGGATATCAAGAGAGGACAATCGCTGATACATAACTGGGCCCACAACCTGCCATAACAGACCGCCATTACCACATCCAAGAGGTGGAAAGGCTATGGAATCTACACCCCACTCCCGGTATTTATCGACTATTACATCCAGACCTCTGCGGATGCTCTCCAGATTTGATAGGCCTTTCCAGTGCTTCTTGGTTGGAAAATTTATGATCCCATTTCCAAACAGATCCGAATAGAGATAGGGAACTCCCTCCTCTACCTCCCCCGCTCGGCATCTATCCAGATAATCCTCGTACATCTCGGGAAATTGTTTCTTGAACAGCAAAGCTATCCCCTTGCCCATCACACCAACACAATTTACCGTGTTTACTTTCACCTGCATCTTGCTGGCAAGTATGTCGCCTGTGAGTACTCTTATCATGGCTCTTTCCTCTATCTAAAAAACATATCTGAATCAATAATAATGGGTTTACAAAACCCCAAAGACTGCAGTCGGCTTTCCACTGCACTATCAGCTACATAAGCACCTATTACAAAGTCAAATGAAACACGTTCTGGAACAAGCACTTCTGAACAGCTTATTCCTTTATGGATGTAATCATCAAGCTCGTTTGGATGAGTCCAATACTTGGCATATATCTTTGCGAAATCTAGTTCAGCGAGGGCTTCGGAGGGACTCATAAACTTGCACATATCCCGCGAAGCGTTCATATCAGATACTACTACTCCTGATAACTTAATAACTGAAGCGCTTATTTCAAGCACACACAAATCAGCATACTTGGCTCTAAGCAGGAACATCATAGGATTTCTTGGGTTTATATAGAGATTTGCATAATCATGAAGCTTATGTCCTTGAGGGACACGCTTATTCTCTCGTCTATTTTGAACTTCTTCTAATGCTACTGACTTATGCTCTATTGCATCAGCCAGTTTATGACACAGAATCCCATGCTGGATAATGCTTGGAATGTTATCCAGATCTACGATATTGTATAGAACATCTCTTAAGCAGGTTTCTTCACTCATAATCTCACCTATTGCATTACAAAAGCAGCACCAAACTGTGTCAATCTAATTTAACGCTCTCCATCTCCCGCACAATCTCCATGGTCTTTACACTTACGGTGCAGACTCGCATCAGCAGGTCGATCACCTTTTCTTTGTAATCGGCAAAGCGGTAGGTGTTGAAGAGCTTGGCGATGGTGGGGTCTTTGGGCTTCTTCTCTTTGTACTGATCCAAGATCCATTCCAAGGCGCTGCGATTGCCCAGCTTGTATTCCCAAGCAAGAGCCGGAATGCCGGAAAGCGAGCAATCCTCATCCAGGATGATGATGCCGCTGGTTTTATCCGCTTTGAGCTTGGCTTTGGGGACGCTGCCATCCTCACGCGGCAGAGCATCGTAGCGTTGCAAAGGATAGGGCTCCACTTCTTCAAAGCCAATATGCAGCTCCATCAAAGCCTTGCCCCAGGCTGCCCACTGCCAAAAGTCCTGGTAAAAAGGTATGCGCGGCAGGCTACGCTTCAGGTTTTGCTCATATTTGGTGCGATAAGCGGGATTGTGCAGCACTCCATAGACATAGTGGAAGATGTCCAGCTTGGTGATGCTTTCATCCTGATACTGCTCCCGGAACTGAGCCAAACCCCAGTCGGTGATACTATACTTCCTGTCATCAGAATCAGAATAGTGGTAGAGAGATACGGACTCTCCATTGGGAGCTATTTGATGGTGTGTTAAGTACTTGGAGGCAAGAGACATAAAGGGCTTGTCCATCCCTAACCCATTGAAATTAATGCACACATTGTCTTTGCTAAAATCTGTGCCATACATGTTGTAATGATTTGCTGTCAACCTGTCATTCCAGTACTTATCAGAATAGTAGTACATCACTACGAAAGGTCTAAACTGCGAAAGAACAATGAACTCTGGAGTGAATTCTGACTTCCTTCCGGCAGCAAGGTGTGCTTTTAAACCTGGGCTCCATTTGAGTATGTCTGGGTATGTGATATCGTTCCTGTCAATCATAGAGTTTATCTCATTGCAACAATACTTGAATTTGCTCTCAAGTGCTTTGCTGCTTATGTCATATACCCAATCATCGCGATTTGACTTAACTCCTGGAAAAGCCTTGTGGAATAAGCCGTTTCCACCGACTAATCCCATCAAGTTTTCCCAATCATTATCTGTCTGGTTAATCCAATTATTATCCTTATCCGGCAGGATATGCTCAAATGGTATCTTTTCCAGTTTGTGGTTGCAGAGCCATTGCAGCTTGTCTTCTTTCCGCCATTCATCAGACAAGGTATAATACTGAATCTGGCAGCTCTTTCTCTCTGAGTGGTCTTTACAGATGAGAAACATTATTGCGACTCCGGTCTGAATGCCAAAGACATTGTGTGAAGTTCCGGCTATTTTGGGGTTTTGACGTACATCGCTCTTGGTATCGATAATGTAGGCAAAGTCAAACTCATCCTTGAGAACCTTGCGGAAGCCATCAAAGGTGCGGCTATCGATGAAAGACCTATTGGTGATGAAGGCTATGATACCGTTCTTATCAATTCTATCCATCGCCCATCTGTAAAACCTGGCATACATATCATAGACCTTGGTCTTCTGAGCGGTGCTATACTTGATATAGGTATCCTTGATGCGTTTATCTATCTTGGGGTATTCCCGGTTCTTGTTGTTCTCGTTTTCGTTCATCTGATTGGCATTGTAGGGAGGGTTGCCGATGATCACGGAGATCTTGCGTTCGTTTTGGAGTTTGATGCGTTCGGCATTCTCATCCGTTACACTGAAGATATCCGTCTCCGCACCGCTCTGCATATTTACATAGTTATCCAGAGTATCCACAAAACAGAGGTTTTCAAACTCCGCATACTGCTGCATCTTCTGTTTGTAGGTAAACTCAATATTGAGGTTGGCAATGTAATAGGGCAGGATCTCCACTTCGTTGGCGTGAAGCTCGATTTTGTATTTGTATTCCAGCTTGTGGGGGCTGATGTGATCGATAATATCGCAGATAAAGGTACCCGTGCCAGTGGCGGGATCGAGGATTTCCACTCCCCGGTCTTCCAGCATAGTGCCAAAGTGTTTATTCAGCAGGTAGTCTGTGCTTTCGATCATAAAGCGCACAATCTCGTTGGGGGTATAGACCACCCCCAGTCGATCCGCCTTTTTGGGATTGTAGCTCTTGTAAAAGGTTTCATAGACCACCTTGAGAAACTTTTGCTTCTCGTGATGATCGGCAATCTGGGCAGCCCGGGCATTAATCGCATCGTAGTAGTGTTTCATACTCGCCAGGCTTTGCTGACGCAGATCCCGGGTGAAGAAGGTGCTCACCAGCTTTTCCAGTTCCCGGGCGATGTTGTTATCCTGATGGAAGTAGGGCTGGTTGAAGACGGTCATAAATATATCTGCGGTGAGGATGTGCTGGATCACCATTTCGCGGATGTCCTCTGCTGTGACGGCAGGATTGACCACCTCCCGCAGCAGCTCCAGGAAGAAATCCCGGGCGTAGCGGTAGTCGGGATTGCTTTCAGCTTTTTGTACGATGAGCTCTCGCAGGGCAGCGGTAACTTTGGGGATGTCTTCTTTGAAGAGCTCGATAGCTTGGCGGAATTCACGCACTTCGGGGCGTTCATAGCTTACAAAAGCCTTTAGCAGCTTGTCCAAAGCTTCGATATCGGAAAATTCACACTCTTTTACCCGGTTGCCGTTTTGGAAGAGCACTGCCCGGAGGCCATCTTCAAAGAGGATATTGTCGTTGGGATAGCCTTTTTCAAACTTATTGGCAATCTCCAGCTCGAGATCGTCGTATTCATCTTTGCTTTCCCAATAGCCCCGATCCAGCACCAGTGTGTCTTTAAGAGTACCGTCTGGCCGAACAGTATTGCCTTTTGAGCCGCGGATGGAGACCTCTGCCACCAGCCGCAGGTCTTTGGCACGGGCATATTCATCGATCAGCTTGATCATTGCCTGACGAATGGAAGATTCGTTCCCGGTTCCGCTCAGACGCTTTAAGTTATCGCGTTCCTTCAGATAGTTCCTGATGGCAAATTCGCTCATGAGTCCCTCAATTTCGAGATTTTTTCTATTGTTTTGGGGGCTTGCAGATTGGTCAAGAGCTTTTTTTCCTCTATTGGGGGTGGTTTTCTCTGATCTGGGCTGGTTTCCGGAAATTAGTTTCATGGAGATGTAGGGGATAGTGTGGGTGGTAACAACGTGGGAGGATGCCGTCTTGGGTTAAAGAGGTCTTGGAGCAAAAAAAGTATGGAACGTTAAGCTGCTGTGATAAAGGATGTTCTGACGCTGCGGAAAAGATTCCACAGAAAAGTGTCACCTCAGGAGCGAAAGTGTCACCTTATAAGAAGTGAGGGGGTTTTTTAGTTTTCGGCGCTGTGAGGTTTTGACGTTTTGGTGACAGAAACCCTTGGTTGATCTTTTAGAAGTGAATAGTGTGATTATTAGTGTAAGAGAAACGGAGTAGAATCCAGAATGATTGAACCAACAAGTTCGTCTGGGATAAAACCAAGCCCCCGGTTACCCAGGGGCTTGGCAATATTTGATGGTTAGCTGTTACAATAGCTTAGATCTTCAGGTACTTGTTGATCTCATTCATCAGGTTTTCTGCTTCCAAGGCAGCGGTATTATCGAAGCAGGGAGTTTTGTCCTTGAAGATGATTCCCCGGGAGGAATTGACCAGGATCAGAGGTTCTTCGCGGCTGGCTGAAGCGTGACGCACCACGGCTTCCAGATCTCCACCCTGAGCACCGACGCCGGGAATCAAAAAGATTCTATCCGGAAGTAAAGCCCGCATCGTGGAAAGATCTTCTGTCTGGGTGGCGCCAATCACTGCCCCGAGCTGCTCCTTGGGATTCGCCTCAATCCAGCCGGAGATCTTCTCACACAGCAGATCCTGTTGCAGGAAATCTGAAGCGGAAGGATTGGAGGTGAGCGCCAAGGCAAAGGCAAAACGCTGTTCCTCAGCAAATAGTGGTGTCAGAACGTCTTTGCCCATGAGTGGATTAAGCGTGATAGCGTCCACCCGGAGATCGGTGAAGAAGGCTTCCAGATAGGCTGTCATGGTATTACCAATATCACCCACCTTGCAATCCAGGATCACAGGAATCTCTTCCGGGATGTAATCCACAGTTCTCTTCAGCGCTTCATACCCCCTGAGGCCATCAGAAAGATAGAAGGCCAGATTGGGCTTGTAGGCACAAGCAAAATCCTTGGTAGCGTCGATGATCTTTTGGTTGAAGCTCCAGATCGGGTTCTCTTCTCCCGCCACGCAAGAGGGTAGCAGAGAAAGCTGTGAATCCAAACCAACACAGACCAGCGAACCGGCTGTGTTCCAGCGTTCCTGATACTTAGACCAGAACGATTTTAACCGAGTCCTGCTCATCGGTCTCCTCGAATTCTACCTTGATTATTTCTTCTTTGGAGGTGGGAACATTTTTGCCCACGTAATCTGCCTTGATGGGCAGCTCGCGGTGACCACGATCGACCAGGACTGCCAGTTGAATGTGTTTGGGGCGGCCAAAATCCAGGAGGGCATCGATGGCAGCACGAACGGTGCGGCCTGTGAACAGGACGTCATCCACCAAGACCACGATGGCATCTTCGATATCAAAATCCAGCGAGCTGCCTTTGATCACAGGTTGATGCGAGATCGTGGAAAGGTCATCACGATACAGCGTGATATCCAGGATGCCTACCGGAATCTCTTGATTCTCGATCAGCTTTAGATAGTTGGAAAGACGGTGCGCCAAAGGCACTCCACGAGAGCGGATTCCTACCAGGCGGATCTTCTCCAAGCCCTTGTTTTGCTCGATGATCTCGTGTGCTATACGATGGATGGTGCGCTCCATCTGCGCTTTATCCATGATCTGACTTTTGGTCTGCATACCAGCTCCCTTATTTGATTGTGGCCAGAACCTGACCCTTAGCAACGGAATCCCCGGCACTCAGCGGAGTGGCAGCAACAACGCCATCCACAGGACTGGGGATGTTATTATACATCTTCATGGCTTCCAGCACAAGGATTGTTTCGCCCTTCTTGATCGGATCGCCAGGATTCTTTTCATATTTGACCAGCATGCCGGGCATGGGAGCAGCTATCGGAGTGCCACCTTCCACAGAAACTGGGGCTGCCTGAGCCACAGGAGCGGGAGCAGGAGCTGCTTGAACAGGAGCGGGAGCAGGCGTAGGTGCGGCAGGTCTGGGAGCCGGAGCAACAGGGGCAGGACGGTGACTGACCACACGCGGTGCTCCGCCTTTCTCGCTCACTTCCACCAGGAAGTAATCGTCGTCGATAAAGACATCAAACTGGCGCAGATCTTCCGGCTTGGCAGGTGCTGCTTTCTCGCTTTTTTCGACCAGTTTGCCGGCCTTGGCTTTGGCACATAGCTCTTCCAAGCGCTTGGCTTCTTCCAATGTGATCGGCTTCATCTCGGCAGGCATCTGATCTTTGCCATACTTCACACGCAGGAACTTACGTCCGGTCACGGGATAGAGGGCATAGATCAGCTCGTCGTCGATGTTCTTGGCTTCTTCTTTGATCTCTTCGTGAATGCGAGCCATAGCGGGTTCAATCACGTCTCCGGGACGCACTGTGATAGGCTTTTCGCCTCTGGGATAACCCACCAGAGCTTTCTTTTGCACTTCGGGATCGATGGGCAGGGTAGTCTTGCCATAGAGGCCGTAGCAAAGGTCTTTGACCTGCTCTGTGATACGGGCATATTCGCCATCCTTGGTGTCAAAGAGGGCGTTATTCACTGCCTGGATACCCACGATCTGGCTGGTGGGCGTCACCAGCGGGATCATTCCCAGTTCTTTACGAACCTTCGGGATCTCGGCAAAGACATCATCCAGCTTGTCCAAAGCATCCATCTGGCGCAATTGGTTCACCAGATTGGAGAGCATGCCGCCGGGAGTTTGGTGGATAATCACATCTGTATCTATGATGCTGAACTTGGTGTTATCGGCAAATTGCAGATATTTGGGAATGATCTTTTCCACTTCTTTGCCGATCTTATTGAGCAGCCGGATGTCAAAGCCCGTGTCGCGGTTCGTACCCAAAAGAGAGATCACAAAAGGTTCCACAGCGGGATGTGAAGTTCTGTAAGCATAGGGAGCAATGCAGGTGTCGATGATATCAACCCCGGCTTCAATGGCTTTAAAGAGCGCCAGATCGCCCATTCCGCTTGTGAAGTGAGTATGCAGGTGAATTGGCACATTCACTGCTGTCTTCAGAGCTTTGACCAGATCGTAGGCATCATAAGGAGCCACCAGCCCTGCCATGTCTTTGATGCAAACGCTGTCTGCACCCATGTCACGAAGCTGTTTGGCTTTGTTCACGTAGTAATCTACGTTGTAGATCTCGCCGCCCATGCGCTGTTCGGTGAGTGAGTAGCAAATGGTTCCCTGGAAGTGACGACCGTTCTTTTTGATGATCTTGACGGCAGTCTCAAAGTTGCGGAAGTCATTGAGCGCATCGAAGACTCTGAAGATATCGATGCCGTTATCACTGGCGCGTTGGACAAAGGTTTCCACGATATCATCTGCATAGTTCTGATAACCTACGAGGTTCTGACCGCGAAGCAGCATCGAAAAAGGAGTTTTCTTGATATACTTCTTCAAAGTCTTGATTCGATCCCAGGGATCTTCGCCCAGATAGCGGTGCATGGTATCAAAGGTAGCTCCGCCCCAGACTTCCATGGAGTAAAAGCCCACTTCATCCATCAGCTCTGCGATGGGAAGCATGTCTTCTGTCCTGCCTCTGGTGGCAAAGAGTGATTGGTGGCCATCACGCAAGCTCAGATCCTGTATCTTGATAGGATTGGCTGCTTTGGGACGGTCGGTTCCATACTGCATAGCTGTTCTTTCAACTATTCCGTGTCTGTCCATTGTAACTCCTTATTCTATCTGCTTCTTTTAATTATTCGTCTTTGAGTGATATCCCGGTATTGCATGATCTGCTGACGTGCTTGCATGCTGTAGGGATGAGCATATTCGGCAGGCTGACGGGGCACGAAAACAGGGCTGTTGTCACTGCTGATCAAAGCCATGACTCCGGCGATGGCTGCGAGGGCTTTCTTTTCCATCCTCACCTCATTAAGCCGGGATGTTTCCGTGTTTCTTGGGCGGCAGGCTTTCGCTCTTGGTGCAGAGGATCTCCAGAGCATCAATCAAGCGTTTGCGTGTCTCGGAAGGCACGATCACTGCATCCACATAACCGCGTGAGGCAGCCACATAAGGATTGTTGAAGGCTTCTTCGTAGATACCGATCATCTCCGCACGTTTGGCAGCCTTGTCTTCGGCTCCATCTATCTCTTTGCGGAAGATGATATTGGCGGCACCCTGAGCACCCATCACGGCTATCTCTGCAGCCGGCCAGGAGAAGACCATATCGGCACCCAGATGCTTGGAGCTCATAGCGATGTAGCTTCCGCCATAGTCCTTGCGGGTCACGACCGTGAGCTTGGGCACCGTGGCTTCGGAATAACACCACAAGAGCTTAGCTCCGTGGCGGATAATGCCGTTCCATTCCTGATGAGTGCCGGGAAGATAACCCGGAACGTCCACCAAGGTGAGCAGCGGAATATTGAAAGCATCACAGAAACGGATGAAGCGTGTGGCTTTGTCCGAAGCATCTATATCCAGACAACCGGCCAGAACGTTCGGCTGATTGGCAATGATGCCGACCGAGCGTCCGTTGAGGCGGGCAAAACCCACGATGATATTCTGGGCATAGTACATATGAGGCTCAAAGAAGGTTCCATCATCCACGATGCTATGGATTACGTCCCGCATATCGTAGCTCATTCTGGGATTATCCGGAATGATCTCATCCAGCTCGGGACAGATTCTCCAAGGATCGTCTGAAGTCTGGAGCCGGGGAGGATCTTCCATATTGTTGGAGGGCAGATAGCTCAGCAGAATCTTGATCTGCTCGATCGCATCGGCATCGTTTTCACAGGCAAAATGAGCGTTTCCGCTCTTGCTGTTGTGTGCCATGGCACCGCCCAGCTCTTCCTGAGTGGTCTCTTCGCCGGTGACCGCTCTGATCACGTCCGGCCCTGTGATAAACATAAAACTGGTGTTCTTGACCATAAAGACAAAGTCTGTCATGGCAGGAGAATAGACTGCTCCGCCGGCACAGGGTCCCATAATGGCTGTAACTTGGGGAATCACTCCGCTGGCGCGTGAATTACGGAAGAAGATATCTCCATAACCGCGCAGGGCATCGACGCCTTCCTGAATGCGAGCCCCTCCAGAATCGTTGATACCCACGCAGGGCACTCCGGATTTGAGCGCCATATCCATCACTTTGCAGATCTTGGCAGCGTGCATTTCGCCCAGACTGCCACCTCGTGAGGTAAAATCCTGAGAAAAAGCAAAGACCGGACGTCCATTGACCATTCCGTGCCCGGTGATCACGCCATCCGAGGGAATCTCGATCTTTTCCATGCCAAAGTTATCACAACGGTGGCTTACGAACATATCGAGCTCGCGGAAGGTGCCTTCATCAAACAAGAGATCAAGGCGTTCACGAGCTGTGAGTTTGCCTCCGCTATGCTGTTTGGCAACAGCTTTTTCGCCACCCATGGCGAGGATTTTGGCTTCCTTGTCACGCAATTTTTGGATTGCATCCTTGGCTGAGAGCATTATCACTCCTTATCTATCAAATTTAATATCCAGTCGTGCTTAATCGGGTCTCATTTCACCCAATATGCCATGCTTAAATCATAACGCTTTTAGTCAAGTAGGAATTTCAGCCGGAGAGCGCTCTATGACCACCTGGAAAGAGCGCGTGCTTTGGTAAGCAGGATTGATTCCTGGTGCCAGAGCAAAAAAAAACGCCGTCCACTAGGAACGGCGGCATAACTTTGGACTAGCGCTTTTTAGTAGCGACGGTCATAGTTGTTGCGGTTGAACTGCTGCTTTTTGGCTTTGCGGCAATCGGGGCAACGTTGGGGTTCATTAGTGAGACCCTTTTCTTTGTAGAAATCTTGTTCGCCTTCGGTGAATACGAATTCTTTTGAGCAGTCTTTGCATACCAATGTTTTGTCTGGCATATTGTTCTCCTTATTTCCGGGGTATCTGACATTCAGGTTAGAGGCAGTCCCAGAAAATAAGGAAAGGCTCGTTGCATGAAATGGATCCCTGTATTGAGCGCAACTTATAACAGGGCATTAATCTGTCAATAAATAAATTCAACTCCAGCATTATTTCTTGAATAGAAGAGGGCGGGATCTGCATTTTGCATAGGTTGATCCTGCCTTCAGCGGGCACAGCCGAGATCAGAACCAGGCGAACAATTCTTGACAGAAACCCACACACCTAGTCGACTGAATCAAAAGTGGGATACGTTCCAGAAGTGCAAGCCTAAGGTCTGTGTACGACCAATACCATGTTATGCACACTAAGCGAATCCACGACCGCAGTAGCCGAATTAAGAGAGAGTGAAGTTTATGAATGATATAAGTAACAAATCTGTTCGAGGCAGATACCAATACTATGTAGAGGATATTCAAGCGACAAATGAGAGTCCTTTGATAAGGTTATGGCTAGCATTACCGATGAACCGCATAGGGCAGCAAGTATCTGTGTCATCAATCAAACCCCCGCCTCAAGAGATCATAAAGGACGACATAAACGGCAATGTGATAATCTTCTGGGAGATAGCTCCCTCAACAAAAAGCCTGACTTTCCAGTATGACTTCGAAGTCCATGCCACGGATATTGAGTTTGATATCGATCCCCACAATATCAAGCCCTACGATACCGATTCAGAACAATATCGTTACTACACAAAATCCGAGCCTTGGATTGAGCTCAGCCCAGAGATCAGGCAAAAAGCAAGAGAGATTATCCAAACAGAAACCAATCCCTATCTCTGTGCAAAGCTATTCTATGATTGGGTTATAGACAACATGTCGTATGTATATCCCAAGGTTGAAGACAGAGGAGCACAGAAATCTTTCACCCGTCTTTCCGGAGATTGTGGTGAGTTTAGCTTTGTATTCATTGCACTCTGCCGATCAGTTGGGATTCCAGCCCGGCCGGTAACAGCCGTATGGCCAACCGAATCCGGCCATGCTTGGGCAGAATTCTTTATCGAGCCCTACGGCTGGCTCCCAGTCGATACTACAATTGCTCAAGTATTAAATGAGAGTTATCAGCATACCATCAAATCAAAAAGTGCGGATAGAGACTATCTGTTTGGAAACCTGTATCCCAATAGGCTCATAGTATTTGTCGGATGCAATGTTCGTGTTTGTACAAGTAAGGATAAACTGATAAGGACGTTTTCTCTTTTACAACCTGGGGGAGGATGTTCATATCCAACCAGTATCGAATTTTCCAATATGGCAGACACGGTATTACATACAGGCTACTACTCATTTGATGAGGAAATAAAAGATACGGAGTTCATCCGAGCCAGAAAGGACAAAGAGTTTGCCTCCAGTTACTATCAATCAGATGATCTCCTCAGTTCTGAAAGGGATCTGCTAAACCTCACGAAGATCATTCCTGATGCGCTTGTATGTTGGTTTTATCTTGGACAAGTCTATCTGAATTTATCGAAATGGGATGAGGCTATTGCTTGCTTCCGGAACTCTCTGACAAATGATCAAGCCCAGCTTCAGCCAGAAGTGAAAGTATGGGCTTATAATCTGCTGGGAACCAGCCTGTTAAAAGCCAACAATCTAACTGAAGCCAGAAAAATGTTTGAAGCAGTTCTTGCCCTCAACTGTGACTATCAAGATGCTAATCCCTATGCCCTGGATGGCATCGCAAAATCGGAACTATAAGAAGTGAAAACACAAAAACAAGCTTATCTCACCGGAGCAGAAATCATAGAGACCATGAGCCGGGACACTTTTGGCAAGGCTGCCATTGTGGAGGATATCTGTTCCTTCCGCAAGAAGCAGGAAACCCTCGGAGAGATCTCCATCTCGAATACTGCGGAAGCAGCAGGCTTTTTCACCAGAACGGTTAGTGACTATTTTGCCGATCTTTTGGGCTTTTGCAGCAGATTGATCTACACCCGCACTCAGGATAGATATCTGGCCGAAGAATTGGCGCAGGAAGCTATTTTGGAGCTGCTGAAGACCGAGGCAAATCCACGTTCGGTGCGTCCCTGGCTCTATAGTGTGGTGATGAATAAACTGGCGGATTGTTTTCAGCAACACGGTAGGGAAAAGGGATTGTGTGAGCAGCTCGAGCGGGAGAACAATCTGGCAACGATGAGCCAAAACAAAGACACGAGCAGTGCCTATTATCAATATCTGATGGAGGTTCCGGAGCTCAAAGATTTGCCTGCATACCAGGAGTATCTGGAGCTTTTGAGCTATCCTGATCTCATTAGCTATGCCAGATCCAAAGGAATCAGTTACGACCGTGCCAAAAAAGCCAGCGTGCGTCTGAAGCACGATCTGAAGGCTTTCTACCTCAGGATGACGGGATGGCAGGTGGGCTTGGAGATTCTGGATTACAACCAATATCTGGCTGTGAAGAAGTTCATGAGTGTGCTGATTCTGCCTTGGAACGATGCCAAAGAAAAGGCTCTGAAAAAATACCGGGGAGAGCTGGAACTGAATGCTATCAAAGAAGTCTATGGCTATCATCAGCCAGTGGATCTGATCGAATCCAGCTTTAGCCTCAGAGAAGATCATTACAGCCTGTTCATGTTTCAATTTGATGAGAATGGGGTGCCCAGTCCCACAACATGTTGGTTCAAACTGAGCGAGACCAATCGCATCACCATGCTCAAATGCTATGCAAACCGGATGATGGCAACGTGCAATGCCACAATCGATTTGCCGCTTAACAAAGAGAAGGGGAAGGTCACTCTGCCCATGAAGGATCTGATTTATCTGCTCAAGCAAGAAAAAAGTACCCAATTCTTCGGCACTATTCCGGAATAATCCGGACTACTATAGTAGGAGTCACTAAAAAGCTAGCGTCTTAGTAGCCGCGGGGTGATGATGCTTATCATTACCCCGTTCTTTATTCTCCCCTTCACGAGCTCTATCTTGGCTTGGATCATCCTCAGGGACCTTGCTTGTGGGCTGGATTCAAGCCAGCAGTCTATTTCTTCCTTCTGCACACCAAGTGGAAGGCTACATCCATCCATATTCAGTACTCATAGGAAACCTATCTCATACTCATGTGACACGCATGAGTTTACATGGGTGTCACATGGGTGTCTCATGCGTGTCGAACTGGGGAGGAGGATCAGGATGGAGAGATCGTGATGAGAGCAGTTGTTTTTTCTTGACCGCTCTTCCCCTGATGCTTTTCTGGCTTTAGTAACTTAGTGAGGTTCAATATGACATATACAGAATTCAGAACTCAGGCCAGAGAACGCCTGAATGGCGTCTGGAACAAAGCTGCCATCCTCTGGCTGATCTTTGGTGCGCTCACCGGAGCCATCGGAGCGGTTCCCGGTGCTGGAGGGATAGTTGCCTTGTTGATAGCGGGGCCGATGATGCTGGCGCTGGCTCAGATCTTTCTGAAGATAGATGCGGGGCAGGACTTTGTGGTGGAAGATCTGTTTAAGGGATTCAACGACTTTTCCAGAAGTCTATCGGCGTATCTGCTGATAGCGCTCTACACCTTCCTATGGGCACTACTCTTGATCATTCCCGGGATTATGTGCGCCATAGGCTATTCACAGACCTTTTTTATCTTGGCGGAGAATCCTCAAATGACGCCGACTGAGGCGATGGAAGCCAGCAAGAAGATGATGATGGGTTACAAAACCTATTACTTCATGCTGATGCTTTCCTTTATCGGTTGGGCGTTTTTGTGCATGTTCACGATGGGGCTCGGCTACCTTTGGCTGCAATCCTATGTGGAAGCCACGCGGGTGCTCTTTTACAAGCGGCTGATCTCAGAGCCCGGTACGATCTGAAACAGGGGGGCAAAGCTATGCCAAAGACCTATATTCTTGGTCATCGTAATCCGGACACGGATTCTGTGTGTGCGCCCTATGCTTACGCCTGGCTGAAGCAGCAGATTGATCCCTCCGGCATCTATATTCCCGGTGTGTTGGGAAACTTAAATCCACAAACTGCTTATATCTTCGAAGCACTTGGTTTGGAAGCACCGGCTCTGATCCGGGATGTGTATCCCCGGGCGGAAGACATTATGCAAAGGGATGTTTACACCGTGCACAAAGACGCTCCGATTGGCGAAGTGACCAGCCTGATGGATGAGAAAAAGCTGCGCAATGTGCCAATCGTGGATGAAGAAGGGAGCTATCTGGGGCTGATTACAATGCAGGAATTGGCGCACTATTTCATGCCACGGCAGTATAGTTCCCGTCCGCTTTATGAGCTGCGTCCGGAGAATCTTTACCGGGTGATACCGGGCTATTTTTTGCAAAAAGGAGAGACGCTGCACTACCAACGCAAAATGATGGTGGGGGCAATGGCGTTTGAGACCTTTATCAGCCGTCTGGAAGCCAGTATGTGTGACGATCAAGGCTATCCCCTGCTAATTGTGGGTAACCGTCCGGAGATACTGGCCTACGTGCTGAAACGGGATTTTCCTATCCTGATCCTGACCGGGATGAGGGATGAAGATTGCCGGGCTTTGGATCTGGAAGGCTTCACAGGCTGGATCTACATCTCGGAGGTTGATACAGCAGAGACGATCCGGCTGCTCCGGATCAGCATCCCGGCTCTGGCGATTGCCAATCGGGATTTACCTCAATTGGGGCCTCTTGAGCCGCTGAATCAGATCAAACGGGTGCTGCTCAATCTGGATCATCATGGCATCGCAGTGGTGGAAAATGAAAAGCTTCTGGGCTTGATCACAGGCTCCATGCTGATCGATCCGCCTCGCCACAAGGTGATTATGGTGGATCATAATGAGCTGTCTCAATCTGTGGAAGGAATTGATCTGGCGGATATTGTCGAGATCATCGATCACCACAGGCTCAATACTATACGCAGTAACCAGCCCATCTATGTTTATGCTGATCCCTTGGGGAGTTCCTGCACGCTGGTGTACAAGCTTTTCTGTTCTCACGGTCAGATTCCTCCCCGGGAGATTGCGGCTTTGCTGCTCTCCGGGATTCTTTCGGACACGGTGATCTTGCACGGTCCCACCACGACTGCTGAGGATATCTCGGCAGCGGAGGCTTTGGGCAAACTGGCAGGCTTGAATCCGGCGGAGTGGGGACAGAAGATCTTCCAGAATGCTGCTTCGTTGAGTGCGCTGGATCCTGATCTGGCAGTGGCTATGGATTTCAAGGCTTACACGGAAGAGGATTGCCGGCTGGGGATCGCACAGGTGGAAGTGGTGACCTTGCGGGATCTGGCAGAGGTCAAGGCTGCTTTTCTGGAGGCTTTGGAGCGGGTGAAGGCGAAGTTCTCGCTGGATTGGGCGATGCTATTGATCACAGATATCATCGAGCAGGAAAGCGTGTTGCTCTCCACCTCGTATCCTTTGGCGGAGGAGATGATCTACCAGCGGCAGGACAGTCAGACCTATCTCTTGCCGGGAGTATTGTCTCGGAAGAAACAGCTCTTGCCGGAGATACTCTATGTGCTGAAGCATAGATAAATAGCGCTGGATCAAATGCTCTGGCTTTGGGGTGGAGAAGATATGGCCAAGGAGCTTTGCTGATGATTTCTTGCTTGACATATACGGCACATAAATTAAACAATGCCTCGTAACCTGCTGTTTTGGCGGGGAACTGCGATACTTTCGCAAAGGATATGATTATGAAGAATCTATACGTTCTGCTTGTACTGGGCTTTCTGCTGGTTCTGGCACCTCTGCCGGCTACGGGTGATGCCAACCGCGAGTATCTGGATGACTATATGCGCGTCCGGGGCGATGCTAGCGGTGCAGAAGTTACATATCACTGGACAGGAACTGTTTACAGTTTTATTCCCGGGCAGAGAAAGCGGGAGCTCTTCAAGTTTGAAGGCTTCAACATAGCCAAAACGGTGGTGACGGAAGATGGCTTTGAGCTGCTCACCCGTGAGGCGGCTTTCTTTCAGGATGCTCAGAGTGGGCAGATCCTGGAGACCTGGCGTAATCCCATCACCGAGGAGACTGTGCCTGTCGTGCAGATCTGGAATGATCCCGTGAACCAGGACATGAATATCGAAGCGGATTATCTTCCCTATATCAGGCGTATCCTACCCAGTGAGGATCTTGGGGATAAACGGGCTTATTATATGGACATCTTTCCTTTCTACGATTCGCCACTCACCCGGCGTGACCATCCTGATTATTCCCAAAGCGATACCTATCAGGCTGCAGAGTTCTTTCAATTCTTCGTTGATACAGCCGATCTTGCCAATGATTCCCTTAGCACTGTGCCCGCCACTATTTCCTGGACTCGGATCAGTCCCTGGATGCCTTTTATGAAGATGGGGGATAGGGCAGGGAACCTGGTCTTTGTGTGCCGGGGACGCAAGCTTCCCGGAGGATATGAAGACCTGCCCCAATCAATCCGTGATTATGTGGCTCAGCACAATCCTATCTTTAACACTGCCCCGCAGGAATATACCGAGCCCAATATGACCAGTTGGTCTTACTTTAAACAACTGCTGGATAACGGCCTGTATCCCAGGCCATGAGGTGTGTATGAAAAGGTTCCTAACCCTTGTCTTTGTGCTTGTCAGCCTATCTTTGGCGGCACAATTCTCCAATCCGTTCATGAATATCCGGCATAGTTCCCGGGATGCTTCCGGCAATCTTCACTTGCGCTATGATGTTGATCCCGAGCTGGGTTTTGATGGTTTTCAGCTTCTGTATTCCACGTCAGGAGCTTGGCAGGAAGCTGATAGCAGCCCGTTGGAAGGGAATACGATGGAAGCTCTGGTGCCCTATGAATGGGGACAGAACCTCAGCTACAGGCTGCGGGGGGAACTGGACTATGCAGGAGAGGAGATCACTTTTCAGCATCAGGCTTTTATGCCCGCAGATACTTTCCCTCCACTGCTTTCAGACATGGCAGAACTGGGTGATGATCCCGCGGGAGATTCTCTGATGGTCTATATTCCCGATCTGGATATCATTGGTGGAAGTGTGGCTTCCGGACCAGATAAGCTCTTTCGCATGCTGAGAAATCAGAGTGGGTCATATAGCACCTTTGTGAACCTGACCACTTACAATATATACCTCTGCACCATCACCAATATTGAAGCGCTCAGTGATTCTGTGACCTATGCCATGATCTATAGTTTTAATATTCCCGGCATTCTCTCCAGCGGACTGTACAAGCTTTCGATGAGCGAGGAAGGCATGCCGGATTTCATCCGCTTGGGCAATGTTCAGAGCCAAGTGGTGGGAGGAGCTCTCTACCTAAGCTGTAATATGAGCGATCTCACCAATGATCCGCAGTTTGGCACCTGGCCAAATGTCAGCAATACTCTCCTTTTTGCGGATATGACGCTGAGAGGGAGCATGAACCTGGCTACCATGGAGCCGGAATTTCAGATTGCAGATAACTCCGGTGCGGGGCTGGTGGAATTTAACCGCTACACATATCAGGTGCAGCAGAATAGTCTGCCTGTCCTGAGCTTGGTGAGTTACGATGAGGAAACGCACTTGACGGAGCTCAGCTACACTGATGCAGAGCTGGATTTCCCGCTCACATCAACCCTTTATGTTTCTGATGGTCAAGGCGGCTTTATGTATATGGATATTCCTCCTATATACAATCCTGATGGTACAATCAGCTTTATTCAGACTCTGGGTGAGAACAGCTCAATCGTTGTGTCTGATAATGGAATAGACTTTGTGAGCTACGAATACTCTGTCTCCAATCAGGACCATCAGGCACCTGTGCCATCTGCTCTCAGGCTTAGAACTCCCAATCCCATCTCGGCTCAGAGGGGAGAACTACCCATCTACCTGGAAGGCTTGGAGAAGGCAGTGCTCACGCTCGATCTTTACAATTTACGGGGACAGAAAGTAGCCAGATGGGCGGAACTGAATCCTCAAACTGCGGACTTGAGTCTCCAAATCGGCTCTGATAAGCTCCAGGGGCTTCCGGCAGGTTTGTATTTCCTGAGCTTGAAACAAGGCGCCAGACGTTATTCTCAACGCCTGGTCATCACCAGATAAAGAGAGGTTTTATTTGTTTATAGATTATGCATCAATAAAGATTAAGGCAGGAAACGGCGGCGATGGCTGCATCAGTTTCCGCCGAGAGAAGTTTATGCCCAAAGGCGGGCCGGATGGTGGCGATGGCGGTAGAGGGGGTAATATTGTAGCCGTGGGAGATAGCAATATCAATACCCTGCTGGATTACCGTTACAAGAAGCTGTTTAAGGCAGATAACGGCAAGCCCGGCTCTGGTGCACGCAAGACAGGTGCCTCAGGAGACGATCTCTATCTGAAGCTTCCTCCCGGCACAGAGGTCTTTGTGATCGAAGAAGACGGGAAAAAGACCAAGCTTGCCGATATCACCAATGTCGGTGAGGAGATTGTTTTGGCCAAAGGAGGACACGGAGGCAAGGGTAATGTGACTTTTACCAATTCCGTAAATCAGGCTCCCCGCAAGGCTACTCCGGGCAGACAGACTCACGAGATCCAGCTTGAGTTGGTGCTGAAGTTGATGGCAGACGTGGGCTTGGTGGGCTTCCCCAATGCTGGTAAATCCACACTTCTCAGTGTGCTTTCGGCTGCTCGTCCCAAGATAGCAGATTATGAATTTACCACTTTGGAGCCCATGCTGGGCGTGGTTCAGGTGGGAGAATACAAGTCCTTTGTGATGGCAGATATACCAGGCATCATTGAAGGCGCGCACATGGGTAAGGGCTTGGGATTACAGTTCTTGCAACATATCCAACGCACCAGCACTCTGCTTTTTCTAATCGATGTGCATACGGAAGATCCCATAGAAGCTTACCGCACTCTGCGGGCAGAGCTCTATCTCTATGATTCCTTTATGGATAAGAAGCCTTATCTGATCGCCATCAGCAAGATAGACACCTTGGATCCGGAGCTTGCGGAAGCCAGGTTGAAAGAACTGAGTGAGCTCTTTAAACAAGAGCTGGGGGAAGAGATTCTGCCCATCTCCTCCGTGGGAGGCTTCAAGCTGGATGATCTGAAATACAAGCTCTATGCCAAGCTCGGAAACTAATGATGGATTTTGACAGTCTCAAACCCTGGCTTTGCCTGAAGTTTGCTCCCGGCTTGGGGCAGAAAACAGCTATCCGTCTCTTGCAGGAATATCCTCATCCGGAAGACTATGTCGGTCAGCCCTCACACGAAGTTTACCGGCTATCCTGGCTGAGTGAGGCTTCCAGGCAGGCTTTGGCAAGCTTTGCTCTGCCTGCTTCCTGGCCTCAGATCCAGAAGCTGATCCAGCATTATAAGATTGGTTGGACTACCTTCGGCTCTGCTGATTATCCAGAAGCCCTGGCCGGTATCTACACACCTCCCATCATCCTGTATTACCGGGGTGATCTGAGTGTATGTCAAAAGACCTATCGCCTGGGAGTGGTAGGCACCCGCAAACCCAGTTCTTACGGTAGAGAAATGGTGCGAAAGTTAGTAGCTCCGCTCTGCCAAAGAGGGCTTTGTGTGGTGAGCGGCTTGGCTATGGGAATAGACACTGTGGCACATCAAACAGCTTTGGACAGTAATAGCACTACCATAGCAGTTTTGGGTGGAGGCCTGGATAGTATATATCCGCCTATGAACACCAATCTGGCAAATGAGATCAGTGCCAATGGAGTTCTCCTCAGCGAGTATGAACCTGGTATGAAGGTGGAGAAATGGAATTTCCCTGCCCGGAACAGGCTGATCTCTGCACTTTCTTCGGCAATCTTCATAGTGGAAGGAGCTCTGAGCAGCGGAGCCTTGCTCACAGGTAAGTTTGCTCTGGAGCAAAACCGCGATATCTGCGCTTTGCCGGGCAATATCAACAATACCAATGCCCAGGGACCGAATTACATGATCAAGAGTGGTGCCCGTCTGGTGACCAGTCCTGAGGATCTGATGGACATCCTGGCGATGGATGAACCAAGCCCGGAAGAGCAACTGGAGCTCTTTCCAGAGCTATCCTCCGAAGAAGAATCCATCTTTCGAAGATTGCAGCAGGCTTCTGGAGAGATAAGCTTCGACGAGCTTCTCAGTGGTTCCGGCTGGACTTTTGGCAAGCTTTCGGTGGTGCTCCTCAATCTGGAGCTGAAAGGACTGATCAACAAGTCCGGTGGCAGTGGCTACATAGCGGTCGGGTAAAAAGTTACAAGGATTATAGAACATGATAGACTACAAAGTTGTGAAAGAAACAGACAATACCAGAATCCTGGAGCTCTACCGTTTGGCAGGCTGGTGGGAGATGGACGATAATCCCGCTTATCTGGATACAGTTGCCGGGATCATCGCCCACACCTTCTGCTTTGTGATAGCGGAAGAGGATGGAGCTATCCTGGGCATGGGCAGAGCTATCTCGGATGGCTTCAGTGATGCCTATATTCAGGACGTGACGGTTGATCCCGATCATCGTGGGAAAGGCATCGGCAAAGGGATAATCCGCACTTTGGTGAGCTTCTTGCAAGAACACAAGATCCAGTGGATAGGCTTAATCAGCGAGCCGGGCTATGAACGCTTCTACCAGAGCCTGAGCTTCAAAGTGATGCCCTCCTACACGCCCTTCTTGTTGGATCAAAGCACAAAAGAGAACGAATGATGATAGATTACCAAAGTCTGGATACCAGCCATGTGAGCTTGATAAATAGCTACCTGAAGAACTCACCCAGAGAATCTTGTGACTATTGTGTGGCCAATTTGGTCACCTGGGGCAAGATCTACGACAATCAGATTGCTACCCACAAGGGTAAGCTGTTACTTTTTAATCCCCAATACCAGTATCTGCTCTTCCCTCTGGGAGAGGATATCACCGTGGACTTTCTGGTGGAATGCGTTGAACTCACCAGAGAGAAGTATCCTCGGGCAGAGATGATTCTCTTTCCGGAGGATTACATCCTGCAGCATCCGGAGATACACAATCATTTTGATCTGCACGATGATCGGGACTGGGCAGATTATGTGCATTCCATAGAACGCTTGGTAGAGCTCAAAGGCAAGAAACTGGCCAAGAAGAAGAACCTGATCTCCCAATTCCGTCGTAGCTATGCTGATTATCATATAGTTCCCATAGATAAAAGCAAGGCAGATCCCATTATTGAGTTCACCTCCAAATGGAGAAGAGAACGGGATATGGAAGGCAGCTTTCTGGATAGTGAATTTACTGCCATTCAGAACACTATGAAGTACTGGGACGAACTCCCCGTGGAAGGGATCATTATCTGTCATGATCACCGTATTCATGCCTATTCCATCTTCAGTCCTCTCACCCAGGATATGGTCACGGTGCATTATGAGAAGTTTGATCCGGATAAAAAAGGCAGCGCTCAGGTGATAAACTGGGAAACGGCCAGGTATCTGAGCAGCAGATATACATGGATAAACCGGGAACAGGATCTGGGCTTACCCGGCCTCAGACAGGCCAAGCTCTCCTATGATCCTGATTTCCTAATCAAATTTATCACAGGTGATTTGAAAACCACCTAAGGAGGTTATGTTGAACCCAAGGCTTACATTTCTGCTGATAATATTGAGCGTATTGCTCTTTACCGGCTGCGAATCCGGCAGCCAGATTCACATCATGAACCGCTCCGATCATCCACTCTCCTACAGGCTTGATCGTGATGATCACTGGATCACAATCGGAGCAAATTCTGAAGTCACATTTTCTGTAGATACCGATACACAGAGCCCACTGAGTGGAGATGTCTATAAGGAACTCACTCTGTACATGATGGGGGAGACCTATCAGATATACAACTACAACACTTTAAGCTACACGGATTCTACCAGAATCACCGTTCAGGCGGGGAAGACTTTCAATGTCTTTGTAGATCCCAACCGGGCTTCTGTAAAAGTTATTAATAGTGGTATCGAGAATATCCCCAAGGTGGAGATATTCCGGCATAACGGTGTGACACCGGTGCGTCTGACAACTCTGGAAAACATCGCTCCAGGGGAATCCCGCAACTATCATGTGAACCACTCTATTCCGGTTGATCCTTCCGCTCCGATCTGGATACCGACTCCGGCCACAAACTTCTACTATATGGCAGTTGTGACAGAAGAAGATGGGGACGAATATACCTATGGCACACCGGAGACTATCCTCTACAACGACCAGCAGTTGCTGGTGAATTTTGCTAATATTGAATAACCTACACAGGGAGTATAAATGAAATTCTCAAGAGCAATTCTGCTCGTTTTAATGCTGCTATGCAGCTTCGCACTATCTGCCGCTCTTGATCCGGCCTTGGGTTCTCAACCCCTGCCCCAGGATCCTGATGTCTTGAGCGGAACCTTAGCCAACGGAATGAAGTACCACATTCAGAGGAACTCAATTCCAGAACATAAATTGGAGCTGCGTTTATTTGTAAACGTTGGTTCAATTGTGGAAGATGAAGATCAGTTGGGGCTGGCTCACTTCACAGAGCATATGCTCTTCAATGGCACCCGCAGCTTCCCCAAAGATGCTATGCTGGCTTTCCTGAATTCAGTGGGCATGGGCTTTATGAATGGTTTGAACGGTATGACCAGCTACGACTTCACCATGTATATGTTCAGCTTGCCCACAGAAGACAGGCAGGTGCTGGAACGCGGTTTTCTCCTGCTTTCGGAGATGGCTCATGCTGCCAGCTTCGAGCCTGAAGAATTGGAACGCGAACGTGGCGTCATCATCGAAGAGTGGCGCATGGGACAGAATGCTGATAGCCGCATCCAGAAACAGGTCTCTGCCGTACAATATGCCGGAAGCCGTTATGCAGAGCGCTCTCCCATTGGGACTTATGACGTACTGAGCACTTTCACCCGGGATCAGATAATGCGCTTTTATCAGGATTGGTATCGCCCTGATCTTCAGACTGTGGTCGTGGTTGGAGATCTTGATCCACAGGACGCTCTTGCCATGCTGACCCGCCATTTCGGGATCATTCCCGCTCGGGAAAACCCCCGTCCGCGTGAGATCTATGGTGTTCCTTCTCATGAAGATCCCCGAGCAGTGGTGGCAACTGATCGAGAGATGACCAACAACCGGGTCTATGTGAGCTGGAAGAAAGAACCCAGCCGTTATCAGACCGTGGGAGACATGTATGCCGATCTGCAACGTGAGATCTTCTACGGAATGATCAACAGCCGTCTGGCAGAGCTTTCCAGGCAGGCGAATCCTCCCTTTTCGATGGGCTATGCCTTCGAATACTCCCAATCTCAAGCAGTAGATGAAGTGAATCTTCTGGCCTTAATTGGCGAAACCCAGACTCTCACAGCTACTCAGGCACTTCTGACGGAAGTAGAGCGCATCAGGCGCTTTGGTTTCACTGAAGCTGAACTGGAGCGTAGCAAGATGAACGTCCTGCGGGAATATCAGAGTGCCATGACAGAACAAAACACCCGGCAATCAGACCAAATGACCTGGAGTTTCTTCTCAACTGCTACACGAGGCAGTGCTCATATGAGCCCCGAGCAGAGCTTTGCTGTGGCAAGTGCCCTGGCTCCAATGGTGAGTTTGGTAGAATGTAACGCTATGATCGACCGTCTGATCGGCAGTCATAACCAGGTGATAGCAGTTCAGGGTGTCCAGAAGGAAGGTTTGAGCTACCCCAGTCCGGAAGCCCTGCTTTCTCTGGCGCAATCAGTAGAACAGACCGAGCTGGAGGCCTATGCCGACACCAGCATGGACACACCTCTGATCCAGAATATTCCAGCTCCGGGCCGGATTGTCTCCAGCACCACTTATCCCAGAAGCGGAATTCAACGCTGGGTGCTGTCAAATGGTATAAACGTTTATCTGAAAAAGACCGATTTCCGTGCAGATCAGGTGGCAATCTCTGCCATCAGTCCCGGAGGATACTCCCAAATGGAACCGGAGTATCTCAATGCTGCCAGATTCCTGCCCTATTATGTTTCTGAAGCAGGCTTGGGAGACTACAGCGTAACTCAGCTAGAGCGCTACCTGGCCGGTAAACGGGTGGAAAGCGACCTCGAGATCAATCTTTACAGCGAGTCTCTCAGCGGAAGCTGCTCTCCCCAGGATCTGGAAACCTGGTTCCAGCTTGCTTTCCTCAGTTTCACTGCCCCCAGGTGGAGTGAGGAAGATCTGGCTTCTGTCAAGACGCGTACTCTTCCCTATTTCCTGAACCGCGATCTTGATCCGGAAACAGTCTTCTTCGATTCTCTGATGGTGGTCTCCCGCACTTCCGGGTCTTACAACGATGATCTTGATGCTACGGCTCTGGAATCTGTGAGCTTGGAGCAATTGCGCCATGTTTATGAAGATCGCTTTGCCGATCTGGGTGAAACCAATGTTTATATAGTGGGAAATTTCAACGAAGCAGAACTGCGTAACCTGGTGACGACCTATCTGGCCAATCTACCCGCCACCGGCAGAAATGAGAAAGCCCGTGATATTGGGATGCGTCCGCTCTCCGGGATCAAGGACGTCACTTTCCGCAAAGGTGGAGACAACAAGAGCTACGTAGGATTGATCAATACCGGGCTCAACACCACCAATCCTGATCAGGCAGTACTCCGTGATGCCATGGTGATGGTGCTCAATGAGAAACTGCGGGAGAACATCCGTGAAGACAGAAGCGGGGTCTATTTTGTCCAGAGTTTCCTGCGTCCGGAACGCTTTCCCTATCCTTACTTCACGATGCAGACTTTTATGTCCTGCTCTGCCGACCGGGTGGATGAGCTCAGTGGTGCGATCCTGGCAACAGTTGATAGCCTGAAAGCAGGTCAGTTTGCTGATTCCTATGTGGAAACCGTGAAGGCGACTTTGCAACAGACCTATCGCGAAAGAATCCGCCAAAACAACTATTGGATCTCCAGCATTGCTTCCGCAGTGCAAGCCAAGAGACCGATCGATACTTTCCTGGATCATCCGGCTCGTTATGCCAATATCAACCGGGATGGGATCACCGCTGCGGCCAGACGCTACCTGAATGTGGATGAATCCCTCATCAAGCTGGTTATGTATCCAGAATTGGAGAGTAACGGCGGAGAGTAGCAGTTACTCAGCGGTCTGCTAAATTCAATTCAGATGTGTTGGGCGGTACATTTTTGTGCCGCCCTCTTTGATACCCCCTTCCTCTTCACCACGTCCCTGCCACGACACGCATGAGACACCCATGTGACACCCATGTGACACCCATCTAAACTCATGCGTGTCACATGGGTATGAGATGAGTTTGGGATGGGTGCGAAACAGGGGGCAATGAGTGGAGGGAACTACTGCATCACCCGCAGGTTAGTCACTGCTACCTTGTAGCTGTTTCCACAGGTCACATAGCCTTGATTCATTGTGCTGAGATCCGTGATGCGGCTCTGCACCCAATCTAAGGCTCTGGCTTGCTGGTTGCCGGCGGGCGGCTGCAGTACTTCATTCTCATCGGGGTTATTACAAAAGATCACTTCCTGATTGCGGATGATATCTTCTGCTGCAATAATCCGGGTTTTTATCCAGTAACGAAAGAGCTCGTTAACGTTGAGTTGCACCAAGAGGAAGCTTGCCATGTTTCTGGTATCAGGGCTGGGAGCCGCGATCATCTTACCGATCCAGACCTGATTCAGGCTCTTGTTTCCCAGGGTTTCGTTGAAGACAAAGTAATCGTCGGCTTGGATAAAGTGGGCATCTCCACTGGCTCCGGGAGGAGTTGTGGAGCTGTAAACCGGGTCAGGCTTGGGGCCTTTGACAAAGAAACCGGGAACCGCACATGCGCTTATCATTAGGCTGAGCCCCAGCATCAGAGTGATGAGTATATAAAACAATAGCTTAGCTTCTTTCATTCTTCTCTCCAGCAGGTCTTTCCAATCTAGAGATAATATACTCATTCTATCTCGAACAGGCAAACACTGGGAGCTAATGACACCACCTCAGATAACAGAGTTGTGGAACTATATTCACAGATTTCTCCTCTCTGCCTTGCTCCAGCCTGAAAAAGGCATTGACAAATTGAGTTTAGTAGCCAGAATTCGTTTTGCGGTTGACAAGTCCCGTAAATATTTTGCAGACCAAGTGTTAGGAGGTATTATGCCCGGTTTGCCCCCAATCTGGTTTTTCGCACCGGTTGGAGCCATTTCCGCCCTCAGCTTTGCTTTTATTTTTTTCAGAATGATTCGTCAATCGGATCCCGGTAACCCGCGTATGCAGGAAATTGCCGGTTATGTGAGGGAAGGAGCTTTTGCTTATCTGAAACAACAATACAAAGGCGTGGGCTTGTTCTTTGCGATCATCCTCGCGATCTTTTTCTACATGGTGTATGGCCTGAAAATACTCGATCCCATTATCCCCTGGGGCTTCCTGAGTGGCGGATTTATGAGTGCTCTGGCCGGATTTATTGGCATGAACACAGCCACAATGGCCTCCAATCGCACGGCTCAAGCCTGCTCTGAAAGCTTGAACAAAGGCTTGAAGGTAGCTTTCAGAGCTGGGAGCGTGATGGGTCTTGTGGTGGTGGGATTGGCTCTCTTAGATATGTCCGCCTGGTTCCTGATATTGCGTTTTATCCTGCACTACGAGTTTCACAGCATCGCTGTGGTGATGCTCTCCTTCGGCATGGGTGCCTCTACTCAAGCGCTGTTTGCGCGCCTGGGTGGTGGAATTTATACCAAGGCAGCAGATGTCGGAGCAGACTTGGTGGGCAAAGTGGAAGCGGACATCCCGGAAGATGATCCCCGAAATCCTGCTACTATTGCAGATAACGTTGGGGATAACGTGGGAGATGTTGCCGGTATGGGTGCAGATCTATATGAGAGCTATGCTGGCTCAATCCTGGCCACTGCAGCTCTTGGCATGAGTGCTGTGCTGCAGATAGGCTCGAGAAACCCAGCTTTTCTTTCCCATATGTTCAATTTCATAGCCACTCCGATGATTCTGGCAGGAATAGGGGCACTTCTTTCCATAGTTGGGATCTTCATGGTCTCCACCAAAGAAAATGCCAGGATGAGCGATTTGATGCGTTCCCTGAACCGTTCTGTCTGGGTGAGCTCTCTACTGATTGCAATCGCCTCCTATTTCCTCACTCACTTCATGATTCCGCGTCCCTATGCCTTTGGCATCTTCCTTTCTTCAGTGGTGGGCTTGGTGGCAGGGGTGCTGATTGGCTGGACAACCGAGCTATTCACTTCTCATAGCTTCAGAAGCACCAAAAACATCGCCAAACAGGGCGAGTATGGCTCTGCCACTGTGATACTTGAAGGTATCTCTGTGGGAATGCTTTCCACTGCAGCTCCTGTCGTAATCATCTCGCTTGGCATCGTGGTAGCCTTTGTGGCCAGCCACGGTTTTGAGTTCGTCGAGATGGGGCTCTATGGCATAGGCTTTGGAGCGGTTGGCATGCTGGCAACCCTGGGCGTCACTCTGGCAATGGATGCCTTTGGTCCTATTGCAGATAATGCCGGAGGCAATGCCCAAATGTCCTATCTGCCCAAGGAAGTGCGCGAACGCACCGATAATCTGGATGCAGTCGGAAACACCACTGCTGCCATTGGCAAGGGCTTTGCTATCGGAAGTGCTGCTCTCACGGCCATGGCGCTGATGGCTGCCTATCTGGAGAAAGTGCGTGAAAGCTTTGGTACTCTGGCTACAAAGCTGGGTGAAGCACAGATTCTCCGCATCGACTATGGCAACTACATCGAAAATGTCGATGCTGCCAAGGCTTCTCTGATTGATTTCATTCAGTTCTATCAGATTAATCCGCTCAATCCGAAGTTCCTCCTGGGAATTTTTGTTGGGGCAATGGTCACCTTTGTCTTCTCGGCTCTCACTATCAAGGCTGTGGGTAAGACTGCCGGTCTGATGGTGAAGGAAGTGCGTCGTCAATTCACGACTATCCCGGGCATACTGCAAGGGAAAGCTAAGCCGGATTATGCCAATTGCGTGAAGATCAGCACTGTGGGCGCACAGAAAGAAATGGCTCTGCCTGCCCTGATCGGGATCATCGCTCCGGTGATAACCGGTCTCTTCTTTGGTGTAGCCGGAGTTCTGGGTGTGCTGGTGGGCGGCTTGACTACGGGTTTTGTGACCGCTATCATGATGAACAATGCCGGCGGTGCCTGGGATAATGCCAAGAAATATGTGGAAACCGGGGAACTGGGGGGAAGTGGCTCCTCTGTCCACAAAGCCACAGTTGTCGGAGACACGGTGGGAGATCCCTTCAAGGATACTGCCGGGCCTTGCATCAACATCCTGATCAAGCTTATGAGCATGGTTTCCATTGTTTTCAGTGGTCTGATCGTGACCTACTCACCCAAGATCGAGAAACTCTATATGCCTGTGTATAAACAGGATTACAAGATCGAGCTGGTAGCGCCAAGTCGGGATTCCCTCCGGGTGCAGGAAAGTCCAGTCTCCAGTGTGGAACCCGTCGTGGAAGCTGCAGCCGAATAGCGGTTTCTGGTCCTTAGTGGCCATAATCTCTCATTGCTTAAGGAGCGTCACTTGTGGCGCTCCTTGTTCATTGGGGGGACTGAAAGCTGGGGTAGCTATCGGCAGAGCTAGTGTCTCATCTATATGGTATCGATCTAGTTAGGGGTGCCTTCTGTCCAACTGCCCCTAGCTTAGTTAAGCTTTCTTCATTTGCTCTTAATCAAATCCTAACAATTCCACCGTATAATCAAGCAGATACCAAAAAAAAATAGGAGTCAAAATGAACAAGCTGATACTGATCATCACCTGTGTATTTGCTCTTCTTGCCACAATGGTTTGGGCGGAAGAGATCAAGGTTTCCGGCGAGATGTGGAATCGTTGGACTATGGAGAATGGAACTACTCCGGGAGATACCCTGAATGCCGAGATGCGGCAGAACTTCTTTTCGCTGGAGCGTGGCTACGTGGGTCTTGAAGCCAAATTCACAGATAATATCAAGGGACGCTTCACTGTCGATATATTCAGCACCGATGCACTGAAGGATGGTGCCGGATTGAAGCTCAAGTATGCCTATCTGGATTTTAGCAATCTTATCCCCGTGCCTGATATGAAGCTCACGGTGGGTTTGCAGAAGGTTTACTTCGGCAGTATCTACGATTGGGACTACACCATGATTGGCAAAGCTCCGACTGATGAGTATAAACTTGCCAATTCTGCCGACTATGGGATCAGCCTCAATGGCTACCTGCCCGAGGGTTGGGGAGAATATGCCCTGGGCGTTTACAACGGAGAAGGCTACAAGAATTGGGGTGCCAATCTGAAGAACAACACAGAGATGTCCCTGCTGGGTAATCTGCGGCTCACACCCATCCCCGGACTTACTGTGGGAGGCTCAATTATGACCAATAGCTCCGAGCGGGAAACTCTGATCAATACAGGCGCTGATAATGCCGCCTATCATTCCCGCTTCCTGGCCGATGGCCTCCTGCGCTATGCCTATGGCCCTCTTAGCGTGAGCGGAGAGTACATGAGCTCCACAGTGGAGTATCCTAATGTTGCCGGTGGTGCCAAGGATTACACGGCTACAGGTCTGATGCTGATGCCGGTGCTCTCCCTCAGAAACTGGTTGGGAGCAGATCTCCAGCTTACCGGACGTTATGACCGCTGGGATGAGACGGATAACTCCTCCAATCCCAATCTTTCAAACACTATCACAGCAGGTTTGAATTACAACTTCCTGCACAATGAATCTGCTGTTCCTGCCATGCAGCTTCAGCTCAATTACTCCAACCGTACTTACGATGAAGCCGAGTCTGACTCTGCCTATGCCAATGGCCTGAAAGACTACGACCAGCTTATGCTACAGCTCAAGTGGCGCTTCTCAAACACTATCAAATAAACAGAGGAAAACATGAAAAGATTTACTATCATACTGCTTAGCCTTGTTCTTGCCCTTGCCGTCAGTCCTGCTCTGGCTCAAAGAGTACGCATCACCTGCTCCGGCTCCACCACGGTGCTTCCGGTTGCCCAAGCTACTGCTGAAGCCTTTATGGAAGCTCATCCTGAAGTAAACATCTCAGTGCGTGGCGGAGGCTCCGGTGTGGGAGTGGCAGCTCTGCAAAATGGAACTGTGGATATCGCCAATTCCAGCCGTCCGATGAAATCCAGCGAGATCTCCCAGTGTCGTGCCAGAGGGATAAATCCCACCCGCTATGCCATTGCCAACGACGGCATCGCCATAGTGCTGCATGCCTCAAACCCTGTTCGCAATCTTACAGTGGCACAGATCCGCAGAATCTTCACTGGTCAGGTTACAAACTGGAACGCCGTGGGCGGTCCAAACCTTCCCATCGTGGTGATTTCCCGGGACGTGGCTTCCGGAACCTTTGAGGTATTCAATGAGAAAGCTCTCCGAGGTGCCAGAGTAGTCTCCACCGCTCAAATGCTGGCTTCCAACAATGCAGTGGTCTCCACGGTTGCAGATACTCCCGGAGCTATTGGTTATGCCGGTCTTGGCTATCTCACATCAGGTGTTCATGCCATTAGTGTGGATACTATACCGGTCAATGAGGAGACTGTGAAAAACAGTAGCTACCCGCTCTCCCGCAAACTCTATATGTACACCAACGGCAGAGCTGCCGGAATGGTGGACAGATATATTTCCTTCATCCAATCTGCCCGCGGCCAGGCTTTGGTGCGCGAAGCAGGATTCATTACTCTGAACTAAGTGAACCATCGAGAGTCGATGCCTTGTCTCCACGCGGGGACAAGGCCCGGTTTGGGTGAAAGGAGAAGTATTGAAAACTACCAAGAACACAGTACCCGGGTTATTCCCGGATTGCGGTTGCCAGCCAGAGAAGGAACAACTGAAGAACTACCTGTTCAGGATTTTGGTCGTTCTCACTGCTGGCATCACCATCCTGGCACTGGCTGGAATAATCTACAGCATATTTAGAGAAGGCTTACCTTTCTTTCGGGACTATCCTCTGTTTCGCACCCTCTTGGGAAGTGAATGGTATCCCACCCATGCTCAGGCGGATTTCGGGGCTTTCACACTAATTATCAGCACAATCCTGGTGAGTTTGGGTGCATTGATAATTGCCATTCCACTGGGTCTGGGCTCAGCAGTGTTTATATCTGAGCTGGCAGGAAGCCGGGTGCGGGAATTTGCCAAGCCTGTGATTGAGCTCCTGGCAGCTATTCCTTCTGTAGTCTATGGACTCTTTGGCATGGCGTTTCTTGCCCCTCTGGTGCGGCAGTTGTTTCATTTGGATACTGGCCTCAATCTCTTCAGCTCCTCTCTGATCCTGGGATTGATGGTGGTGCCGATCATCGCCAGTATGTCCGAAGATGCGCTTTCAGGAGTGCCCAAAAGCCTCCGTGAAGCCTCTCTTTCCTTGGGCGCTACCAAGTGGGAATCCATCAGCAGAGTTGTGATACCGGCAGCAGGAAGAGGAGTAATTGGTAGCATTCTCTTGGGCTTTGGACGTGCCATTGGCGAAACCATGGTTGTGCTCATGGTTGCGGGAGGTGCTACCCGGATGCCCAGCTCTATCTTCAGCTCTGTCCGTCCTCTCACCTCCACCATTGCTGCGGAAATGGGGGAGACTGTGATCGGAGATCTGCACTACCGCTCTCTCTTTGCTCTGGCTATTATTCTGTTTTGCATGACCTTTACGGTCAATATTATTGCCTCGCACCTGGCAAACCGGAGAGCAAAATGAAGCGTAAACTTTCCAACCTTCTGGGGCAGGCATTCATTGGCTTGATGATGCTGCTCAGTGCCGCCTTCCTAATCCTCTTCCTTGCAAAGATCTTCGGTCTGGGAGTGAAGGTCGTGAGCTGGGACTTCCTCTTTTCCGCCCCTCGGAATTCCATGCGCGAGGGAGGGATTTTCCCTGCCCTGCTGGGAAGTTTCTGGCTAACTGTGATCTCAATCGGCATAGCCTTGCCCTTGGGAGTTCTGACCGCGGTTTTTATTCATAGCTATGGCAGGCCTCTGTGGCTGGTGCGTATCGTGAAGCTTGCCATTGACACTCTTGCTGGCATGCCTTCCATCATCTATGGTCTCTTTGGGATGGCGGTCTTTGTTGGAGCTATGAAGCTAAATGTCTCTTTGCTTGCCGGCTCACTCACTCTGGCGATCCTGGCCCTGCCCATAATCATCAACGCCACAGAGGAAGCCCTGCGCTCCGTGCCGATAGATTTTCGGGATGCTTCTCTAGCCCTGGGAGCCAGCCAGAGGCAGACCATCCTGAAGGTGCTCTTGCCCTCTGCACTTCCTGGCATACTCACCGGCTCTATCATCAGCATCGGCAGAGTGGCAGGAGAAACGGCTCCGATAATGTTTACAGCCGCCACCTTCTATTCCCGGCTCTTGCCACGCTCTCCGCTGGATGAGGTGATGGCACTGCCTTATCATATTTATGCTCTGATGACCGAAGGCTCTCACCCCGAGGCTCAGGTGCCCATGGCCTATGGCACGGCTTTGGTGCTCATCGCTATGGTGCTGGGCATCAGCGCAATCGCAATCATTATCCGTGCTCGAATCAGGAGAACAAAGAAATGGTAGAACGACAAATACATACCAAAGACCTCTGTCTCAAATTTGGAGACAAGCAGGTCCTGAACAAGGTCAACCTTGATATTCATAAACACAAGATAACAGCTCTGATAGGGCCCTCAGGCTGTGGGAAATCCACTCTTCTGAGATGTTTCAACCGCATGAATGACCTCATTCCTGAAGCCAGTATCACGGGAGAGGTGATCGTAAATGAAACCAATATCTATGGCCCCAGAACCGATCTATCCCGCCTGCGGGCCAAGATAGGGATGGTCTTCCAAAAGCCCAATCCCTTCCCCAAAAGCATTTTCAACAACGTTGCCTTCGGCCTGCAAATCCAGGGACGCTTCTCCAAGTGCGAAATCCACTCCCGGGTGGAAGAGAGCTTGAAGGCAGCCTGGCTTTGGGACGAAGTGAAGGATCGCTTGCACAGCTCAGCTATGTCTCTCTCGGGAGGACAGCAGCAAAGGCTCTGCATCGCCCGGGCTCTGGCCAATCACCCTGAAGTATTGCTCCTGGACGAGCCAACCTCTGCCCTAGATCCGCAATCCACAGCCAAGATCGAGGAACTCTGCCTGGATCTGCGCCGCACTGTTTCCATACTGATTGTGACTCATAATATCGCTCAGGCAGGCAGGATATCGGACTATACTGCTTTCATGTATCTGGGAGATCTGATAGAATTTGGCCCCACGGAGCAGGTCTTCACGGTTCCGGCGGATAAACGCACAGAAGCATATCTGCAGGGCGTTTTTGGATAAAGGAGAAAACAATGTTACAAGCTAAGATACACGAGCTGAAACAGCTTATACTCAGCGAAGCCAGCCTGGTGGTAAAGATGCTCTCGCTGGCCATCGAAGGACTTTACGATCCCGGTTATTCCTTCAGTGAGGCTGTCATGACCTTTGAGAAGCGAGTGAATTCCATCGAGGTAGAGATCGATAACAAATGTGTCACCCTGATTGCTCTGCAGCAACCGGAAGCCAAGGATCTGCGCCAAGTCCTGATGATCTATCGCATCAATAACGATCTGGAGCGACTGGGAGATCAGGCCGTCAATATCGCCGAAAGCTCTCTGGTCGTGACCGGCAAAAAAAGCCTGGGGCAGGTGCCGGAACTCCTGGAGATGAAAACTGCCGTGAACCAGATGCTACGGGAAAGCCTGGAAGCATTTACCAATGAGGATGAAGTGCTGGCTCGCAAGGTCTGTGCAAATGATAATATAGTGGATGATTTTAACCGCAGGATAATCTCAAATCTGATAGTTCTGATGAAGAAAGATGGTCCCCTGATCGAAGAGTATCTGCATTTGATGCGCATCTCCAGAAACCTGGAACGCATCGCGGATCTCTCCACAAACATTGCCGAGAGCACTATCTACCTCTCCCGGGGGAAAGTCATCAAACACGGACTCTAACAATAACTTATAGTAGCCGCAGAACCTGGTGTATTTAGCTGATAACTTTTACCAATATCACTCTCCAGGTTCTGCCATGATAGACAAAACTAGACCAAGCAGCGGATTTCTCCACTTCCTTCTTTGATCCGGTGGCCATAAAACGGTACTTTCCCACACCACTCTCTGCTCCGGCAATCGTGGTGGCCAGTTCTCTCAGTGAGGTATAAGGCTCATAGATCGGATCCGTAAAGATGTTCTTACCGATCTCTTCCGGATCCTGATCGCACACAATCATCCCACCAGGTTCCATCGCCCATAGTTCATACACCGGCGGAATGGCATTCAGAGTCAGTACTCTCTGAGCCAGAATTGAGGGATCAATGGTTAGAACCAATGAGCCGATGAACTGGCTTTCAGCATCGTAGAGAGGACGCGCCAGAGTGACTACAGCCAAGCCTTCCACAGCCATAAAGGCAGAACTGAGAGTGGGTTGAGGATTCTCCAGCATCGTCTTGTTATGTTCCTGCTGGCTCACGTCTGCCCCTTCGGAGCTCTTGAACTCGGCAGGCTCCAGATAACGTAGAATCCCCCTATTATCCACGAAGCACGAGGTTTTCACTGCTTCATTGGCGCTCTGAACAGAACCCAAGAGCTCTCTGATCTGAGCCTCGCTTCCCAATTGCCCCTTTGCCAAAGAGATCCTCTGCGCCATAACGCTATCAATCTGGCTTATTGTGGCAGCAATAGCCTGAGCCAGAGAATCAGCCCTAAAGAGTTCTTCGTTCTGGTCAGTCTTAGAGCAAGCTGTCACAGCCAACATCGCCAAACCCACTAATATCAACACAAACAAGCTAGTTCTCATACAATACTCCTTTGGCTAAGATAATCCATCCACTATAAACGATAGTCATCATCAAGGGGAAGGCGAGTGTGAATAGGATAATCCCGGTGCAAAGAATCCCATAATTGTGGCTAGTTTTCCACAAAAGTGCACAGACTTGGCTCACTCACTGCTCTCTCACTCGATTCTTTAGCAATCCCTTAGCAACTCCTTAGCAATCCTTTAGCGAAAGCTAAGGAAAGGCTTATGCTATAGTAAGTTATGGCTAATCTATCAAACGGGAGAGCTATATGTATGCCTGGGAAGAGAATACGAACCATCTGGCTCAGTGGATTCCGGGTAGGGGCGAGACGCTATAGCTGCGCCTGATCCGGCGCAAAGCCTTGAGTTTGATCTGCTTGCAACGCTCTGTACTAATCCCCAGTCTATCACCAATTTCCTTGAGAGGAAGCTTCTGTTCCAGAGACAATCTGAGGATCTGCTGTTCCAGTTCTGGCAGATCAGCGGGAAGCCGGAGGCTGGCTTTAGTCTCTGGTATTGGCTCGGGAGAGCTGATCTGGGCCAGCTTAGGATTCTGTTCCAGAGAGCAAGCCTGGAGAGAATGGCGGGATTCCTTTTCCAGAGCCTCCAGAATCTGCTTTTTGATCCAATACACGGCGTAGGTGGAGAATTTGGTCTGATGCTGAGGATCATAGTGTTCGGTAGCTTTAAACAGGCCTATGAGGGCTTCCTGACGCAGATCGTCCAAAGCCAGGCCCTTTCCACTGTAGGAGGCTGCCAGGCTGTAAGCCAGAGGCAGGAGTTCTTCCGGGAAGGCAGTCTTCAGTTGCTTTCTTTCCTTACTACCCATTAGTCATTGTTCGGGGTTTTGCAAGGGTAAACTGATCCGGAAGCTGGTGCCTTCACCAGGGTTGCTAAAGGCTTCGATAGTTCCATTATGGATCAGGACTATATGCTTCACGATAGTCAAGCCCAGTCCTGTCCCGCTTTGCTGACGGTTTCGGGCAGGATCTGCCACGTAGAACCGCTCAAAGATCCGGGGCAAATGGAGGGGCTCTATCCCCTTGCCAGTGTCTGCAACCTCGATCAAGAGCTGGTTTTCATCTACTGAGCAATTGATCGTGATGCCACCTTGATCGGTGTAGCGCAGTGAGTTTTGCACCAGATTGATGAAGACCTGCTCCAGCTTGAAGGGATCGCAAGAGAAGCGGGGGAGATTTGGGCTGAGAGTCAGGATCAGGGCAAGATTTCTGTCCTGCACCATAGGATTGAGGATCAGCTCCAGGTTCTCAAAAAAGGTATATAGGTTGATCTCCTGGGGCTCAATCTCGCGCAAGCTTTCCAGCTTGATAAGCTGTTCGAGGTCTTTAATCAGATGGATCAATCTGCCTGTATGGTTTTGGATGATCTTCAGATAACGCAGATTGGCTTCCGAGATATGTTCTTCCATGGCTTCGGAAAACCCTTTGATGGCTGTGAGCGGAGTGCGAAGTTCATGAGCCAGGTTGACGATGAAGTCCTTTTTCATTCTTTCTGTATTTTTCAGGGTATCAATGTTTTGCAAGAGGAATACGCTGCGATTTGCTGTTTTGTTGCGGTTGCCGGTCAGAATATAATAGTGCCCCTCGATCTCAAGCTGGGAAATTCTCTCGCCGCTGGCATCATCTTTATCCCGGATCAGGCGTAGCAGCCCTTTGTCCGGGCAGATGTCTGAGAGGCATTGTTTTACATCGGGGTTATAGGCTGGAAACAGCTCTCCAAAAGCGCTGTTAGCCCAGGCAATCCTGCCATCCTGCCTCTGAGACCAGAGCGGATCGGCAATGGAGCCCAGAACCAAACGAAGTTCTTCCCTATGGATAGCAAGGTGGTGAATGGTTTTATCCAGGCTGCCTAGCATGGTATTTAAGTCCTGACCCAGGAGGTTGAATTCTTCCAGCTCCAGATCAGGAATTCTGAGGCTGTGATCCCCCTGAGATATCTTATCGGCGATGGTGGAGATTAAGCGGTATTGCTTGCGCAAGTTCCGGCTGATAAAGAGCAATACAAATCCGATCATCAGAGCCATGATGCCCAGGATGGCAAAGCCTGGGAGATGCGTGGCAATCAGCAGAGCCAGCACCGCCAGAAGGAAGATGTGGCTCAGAACGAGAAGCTTGTTGAGGCTGGATTTATCCATTCTCTGCTCCAGTGTCATCTGTCTGCGGTTCAAACTTGTATCCCATTCCACGCACGTTCTTGATCATCGAAGCATAGTTGCCAATCTTATCCCTGAGGTTTTTGATATGAACGTCCACCGTACGTTCGATCACTATCTTATCTGTACCCCAAAGCAAATCCAGGATCTGGCTACGGCTGAAGACCCAGCCCGGGCGCTTGGTGAGTATCTGCATGATTTTGAACTCGGTGAGGGTGAGATCCAGCCGTTTCTGCTCCAGAAAGGCTTCAAAGCGGTTGAAATCCAGCTTGAAATCGGGGGTGATCTGCAAGACGTTCTTTTCTGCTTCCCAGGAGGCGCGCCGCAAGACAGCTCTCACTCTGGCCAATAGTTCATCAGTATCAAAGGGCTTGGTGATATAGTCGTCGGCACCAAAATCCAGACCTTTGATCCGATCTTCCAGATCGACCCTGGCCGTGAGCATGATGATGGGAATCAGGGAGAGTTCCGGCTCTGCCTTGAGCTTCCGGCATACCTCAAAACCATCCATATCGGGGAGCATCAGATCTAGGATCAGCAGCTTAGGCGGGTCACTTTCCAATTTCTTGAGCATGGGTAAAGCCGAATCAAAGCCACGGGTTCTGTAGCCTGCGCTCTCCAGATTCAGACAGAGCAGCTCCAGTATATCTGTCTCGTCCTCAACTATGTAAATCTTCTCTTTCATGGTGTTCCTCACTAAGGACCATGTTGACGCTAAAGCCTTATCTGACAAGAAAAAAAGCTGATGATTCTGTTAATTATTCTTAACACATCCCAAGTAGCTGCCGGGAAGGGGGCTTAACGGCGGTAGTAATAGAGCTGTAGCTGGATATCATCGTGCTTTTCGCTCAGAGTGTAGCGGCCTTTGCCTTCCTGGTCAAAGCAGATGGCTTCTCCCTGGGGCTCAATCGTATAAGCCAGAGTTCCGGGGCTTCTGGAAAGGGCTTCAGCAATGCTTTGTCGTTTGCCACGCTTGTATCGATAGACGTTTGTGTAGGTCTTCACCAGAATCTTGTCTCCTTTGGGAGAGATATCTGCGGCTGTTACCCAATTATATGGTAGTGTAGCAATCTTGGTGGCGATATTGAGCTCTGTAGTGCTTTGAGGGTAGGGAATGCGGTAAACCCCCACTTCTGCTTCGCGCTTGGAGATCAGATAGATGTCTTTGGTTCTGGGGTCAACGAAAAGGGCTTCTGCATCGCGGGCTCCATCTTGGTAGCGAATCCTGATGGTATCGTATGTTGTGATTGTCTCCAGGCTGTCGGTAGCTGCCAGGCTGGGCTCTGGGAAGCGGTAGATGGCAATATTGTCATACCGGGCATTATTGTCCCCGATCTCTCCCACGAAGATGTATGATCTGCCTGCTATGGGGCCGGGGCCTACTGCTATGTCTTCCCAGTCCCTGTTGCTGGCTCCTTCCAGGCTGAGCTTGTGCTTCATTTTGCCTTCCAGATCGAGAGCAAAGACAGTTGCCGAGCCGCCTGAATCGTTCTGAACATAAAGCAGATCAGGGTTTAATCTGCTGTGGGCGATGCCGGAGCATTCATCGATCTCGGGGGCTGTTACCGGGTAGGTGATGGGCGCAGGATTCAGGTTGGCAAACAATCCAAACAGGATGGCCAGAGTAGCAAGAGCAAGGGCTGTTCTCATAAATCTTCGAAACCTCATGCAGGATAAAGGCAAATTCATAGTAATTTGGTCAAGAGAATTCTTGAGACCTGCCAAACAAGAGAAAAAAGCAGCCCGTTTGGATTGTTCCTTGCATATTAGAGCAGAAGATACATAGGGAGGATAAATGTTCCTACGCAAAATGCTGGCTTTCAGCATCATTCTGGTGATACTCTCCGGCCTTTGGGCCAGTCCCTTGGGAGATGAGTTTTCCGGAAAAATCAGACAGACCGTTACCCAAGACGCGGCAAATGCCGTGATCGATGAATATAAGGTTCGCCTCACCACTTTGGAGGATCTTCGCACCCTGCAGAATTGGTGGATGGATCTGGATCGGGAGGCGTGTCAGAGCTTCTTTCACACTCGCTATCTGGAGCTAGAGACCGATCCCGAAGCCCGTTATCTCTGGGTGAGATCTCTCACAGACGATCTGCAGCAAATCACCGAAGCCCGAGCTTTGATCAATGCTCATCCTGCTTTCTATTGGGGCTATCGCAGTCTCAGCGGAGCTTATATAAACTCCTATTTTGCCGATGCACCGGACAGCTCTCTGGTTGCAGAACTTCGCAGCTTTGTGGATGCCGATATGGCTCTTCTGCGTCAGGCTCTCTACACTTTCCCGGGAGATGACTATCTTCTCATCACTTTACTTAGCCATCATCTGGAAAAGCAAGAATACCCTCAGGCAGAACGTTATGCCCTTCAGGTGCACGAACCTGCAGCTATTCAAGCCAATTTTGACAAAGTGGACAGACTGGTGAAAGAATCCGGAAGCCTGGCTGCCTTTGAACGGCTCTTTCCCAAGCTGATCTCAAACATGATCCAGGGCGGGCAGGTTACTCCGGCAGACAGCCTCACTATGTACCAATTCTACTATCTTGATGCTCTCAAATCAACCTCCAATTGGAGCGCTATAGATCAGCTTCTGCTGGCTCATCCCGAGCTCAACACCGATGAACGCTTCTTTGATATCCTGGTGCAAGTTCAGATTGCCAAAGGCAACTACAGCCAGGCCCTGGCAAAGCTCAGCACAGCTTTGGCTGATGGCAGCGTGACTCTGGCGAAGCTGGAGGACACAGAACACTGGGGAGCCCTGCCGCAGCAGGAAGGTTGGCAGCAGCTTCTGAACCAGGCTCGTTTACAGAGGGAAGCAGCTCTGCCTCAGATCAGAGAAGCAGCTTTGGCAAATCGCAAGAACAGCCCTGCCCCTCTCTTCCAGTTCCCGGATATCAATGGTAATATCGTACGGTTGGAAGACTTCCGTGGCCAGATTGTGATTCTGGATTTCTGGGCAACCTGGTGCAACCCCTGCATGGAAGCCATGCCTGTGATCGATCACTGGATGCGCACCAGCATGCCTGCTGGAGTGAAAGTCTTTAGCATCAATGTCTGGGAGCGTGATCCTGCCGGAGCCAAAGCTCTGATGCAAGCTCGTGACTTCCAAATGACATATCTGGCAGGAGACCGGGAAGCATCTTCCCGCTTTGGTTTCGATGGCATTCCCTATATCTGTGTGATTGATCAGGAAGGCAATCTGGCCTGGGATCACGCCGGATACAGCGACGACCTGGCAGACATCCTGAGCTTCTGGGTGCAAGAACTAAAAGGACAAGAGCAATGAAGAGAATACTTATTATCATCCTGGCGTTGACTGCGTGGGCGCTTTTTGCCCAAAACTTGCCCACCTGTTACTACACTTACAATCAGGTGATGAGCATGCTGGAAAGCTATGAAACCCAGTATCCCAACCAGGCTAAAGTGCATATCATCGGCCATTCTGAGCTGGATGATCTGCCTATCTATGCCATCCGGCTCACCGAAAACGTTACCGTGGAACAAGAAAAACCCTCCCTGCTCTTTATCGGGCAGGTGCACGCCGAAGAGGTGCTGGGTGTGCAGATCACGATGGCCAATATCCATGAAATCCTCACCACCAACAACCCCTGGCTGGCTCAGCTTGATATGTGGTTTATCCCCACTCTCAACCCAGAAGGACACAACGTCGTGACCTCCAATATGGATACTTCCTATCGCAAAAACAAGCGGGATAACAACAACAACGGCATTCTGGATTTCAGTCCCCTGGTGGGCTATGACATCGACGGAGTCGATATAAACCGTAACCTCAGCTTCAACTGGGTGCATGGAGACACTCTGATGCAGCCCGGCAGCCTGGAAGTTTACGATTACTACCGTGGCCCCTCGCCCATGAGCGAATCTGAAGTGCAAGCTCTGAAGACTCTCTGCGATCAGAGACGCTTTGTCTATTCCATCGTTTGGCACTCTTCGCGCACCGGGAATCTCTCCGAAAAGCTTTACTATCCCTTCAATTGGAAGGATGTACGCCCCTCTCCGGATCTTACCTTCTTTCAAACCATTGGAGTGGGTATTGCCTCGCAGATTGTCACCGAAGCAGGTGGCGGAACCTATCAGGCCACTCCCAATCTCAGCCGTAAAGGTGCCACTCACGACTGGATGTATCAGCAATATGGCACTGCTCAGATGCTGATCGAATGTGCCACCCGCAATCTGCAACCGGATTCCCTTTTGATGGTGGACACCGTGAACCGCTGCAGCAATGGCGTGCGTTGGCTTCTGAACCGGGCTCTGATGTATTCCACTGCGGTTCCGACTAATTCCATGCTCACCGGCACGGTGAAAGATCCCTCCGGCAATCCCCTGGAAGCCGAGATCATTATTGAAGAGCGTAATGCTCCCTGGTTTCGCCCCCGCACCAGCAATCCACAAAACGGCAGATACTGGCGAGCTATCGGAGCCGGTTCCTACACTCTGAGAGTGCGTAAGGAAGGTTATGTGGATTACGTGGGCTCCGTGGTGGTCAATGGTTCTGCCTGGACAACCCGCCACGTGGTATTACAGCCCAAAGCTACAGCTACTTTTGCCGGAGAAATCGTCTCTGGAGGATCTCAGATACCTGCCCGGATCATCTTCAGAGATCTCGAGCCGGATACCATCCTCTCGCCCGGAACCTTCCTGCATCCCAGCTTTGTGGGCACCTATCCAATCGAAGTTTATGCTCAGGGATACTATCCCTATCTGGGCAACATCACGCTCGAGCAAGGCTATAACTATTATGTGATCGAGCTTCAGGCTGCCAACAATATCTTCTCCGAAGATTGGGAAAACGGCACTGCAAATTGGGCGATTACAGGCCCCTGGGTTACTCAAAACGAGCTTTCCGTAGGAGGATCTGCCATCACAGATAGTTGGGGTGGCTGGGGCTTCTACGCTCAGAACGCAGACGTCAATATCCGCCTTCTGCAAAACGTCTCTATTCCGGCCAGCACCACCACGATGATGAGCTTTGATTCGCATCTTTACACTGAATGGGTTCATGACCCCTGCACGGTCGAAGTCAGCACCGATAACGGAGAGAACTGGACAGCCATCTGGACCAAATCCGGGCTCTGGGATAGCTTCCGCCGGGAGTATATTGATCTTAGTTCCTATGCCGGACAGACTATCAATCTAAGATTCCGTCTGGTGGATGAATCCATCAATGTGGAGCTCACGGATCCAGGTTGGACGATAGATAATATCCGCATCGACAGCGGCTCTTCTTCGGCTGTGGGAAATGTGGATCTCACAGAATTGCCTTTTACTACGATTCTGTATCCGAACTACCCCAATCCTTTTAATCCCAACACTACCATCCGCTTCAGCCTGGCAAGCAGTATGCCTGTGAAGCTGCAGATCTTTAACCAGAGAGGACAATTGGTGAAGACCCTGGTGGATGCCACAATGCCGGAAGGCACTCATTCTGCCCTCTGGGAAGGCCGAGACGATGGCGGCAGAGCAGTTGCCAGCGGCATCTATTACTACAGATTAAACGGTGGGGGAGATCAATTTACCCGGCGCATGGTGCTGATTAAATAAACCCAATTCTAGCTGCCAAGCAGCCTTCTGATATGAAAAGCCCCGGATAATCTCCGGGGCTTTTTAGTGAACCGAGAACAGTGAACAGAGAACAGAGAGTGGAAGCGACATCTTGTCGCTTTGGGGGAGTTACGAGTGACGAGAGAGTTTGTGTGAAAACTAAGGATCCTACTGGTAAGGTTACCCAGCCCCACGAAGTGTATTGGTGCTCTCCGAAGCGCCACAACCCGGAACCCCGCTTTAGTGGGGTGACATCTGTGGAGCCCACGGTGAAGCGCAGCGAACCGTGGGTCAGCAAAGCCAGAAACCCCCATTTATTATCAATCCCCACCCCTATCCGAAGCGCTCAGCGCTTAGGATAGGGGTGGGGATTTCCTTATTCAGCAATCCTGTTATACCGCCTTTACCCATAGTTCCGGCTACGCCTTCACTATGGGCTCCGCAGATGCCACCCCGCGGGGCGGGGTTTGTGACAATCACAACAAGCTGAGAGAATGATCACTACAATCATCGAACTAGATCAGGTTTCCAGCGGTTTTGCAGATGTATTCATCAAGGGGCATAACCCGTCAGGGTTTCCAGACTTTGGGAGGATTTTAATCCGACCATCATAGACTCATCTCGGTGAAAAAAAAGAGGAGGAAGATTCTCGCTTGGCGGGTTGCTGGATTCTGCCAATTCGGAGAATTCGGGGTCCCCAAAGTTGAAGAAACTGAGACTTTGGGGAGAATCAGACGTCCACGTCTCGATTGACCGCTTGCGGGCGCTAGCCCTGAAGGGACGATCATCTGATAGCGACGGGCGGCAGCCCATCGACCTGGAGCTACAGGTCTGACCAAAGCCCTGAAGGGGCGTTATCCATCAATACACACATGACAATGGACCATTGGGACTCATCACGGGTCATCGTTTCCGGGCAGACACACAGGTCTGCCCCTACAAGTTAATAGTGAAAAGTTAATGGTGAATAGAGCTAAGCCGCAGTCTCCCAGCTCCGCTTTGTACGATCTGTTCGCTGTTCACTGCTCACTGCTCACTAATTCTGCACCCATCAGAAACCCATCTCATACCCATCTGACACGCATGAGTTTACATGGGTGTCACATGGGTGTCTCATGGGTGTCTCATGCGTGTCGTAGCAGAAAGCACAAAAAAAACATAATATGCTGATGCTACTTTGTATTATCTAGCGTTCGTTATACATCAGGTCCAGCTTTTCTATCAGCTCGTGCATGTTTGTATATGAGCAATCACCCTCACAGCTTGCTTTTCTCTTCATTGTTCTGGCAGCATTTCTCATTGCCTTATCCATCTTGTCTCTTAGAATGGGATATATCTTGCTGCAACATTTCTGGGTCTTTTCATAATTGAAAAGCTCTTTTGGAAATGCTGCTCTGACACTCTCATAGCTTGGAAAGTATTTATCTGTGTATATGTAGTGTAGTAAAAACCAGAACTCTATACATGGCATGGATTCTATGACAGCCAGGGCGCCTTTGGAGGCTTTGATGGTCTTGGCTTTATCTGCAAGATATTGCTTGAGTTTTGATTGAGCAACAATAGCATCCATGTCATTTATGAAGAAACTGGGAGGAGAGGGCTCATTTAAACTCGAATCTCTACGCAGATCCTCAAAGATTTCGTCATATTTATCAGCTTTACCTAATTTCGGTTCGATGATGATTGTAAGTCCAGTATATCTTTCTGCCCTTAAAGCATCAAGGTATTCTCTCTCAGTCAGTCCCGGACAGATAATCCGGATTGACTGTTTAAAACTTTTAGTTTTCTGTCTTCTGGGCTTGCTCATCTATGTCCTCCAGATTGATCGAACCTAGGTTTGGTTTGCCACCAATCAGTCCCTTCTTAAATAGAGAAGCTAAGGAGTGCTCTTTTCGGACTGGATAATCCGACACTGGCGTAAGCTCTGTGCTGCCATCAGCTTTTCTATCGGTAATCCAAACACAGTCTCTGCGGATGATCTCTTTTTCGTTTAACAAGGCAGTATTGTGTGAAGTGAAAATCAATTGGCCTTGTTTGGAGTTCTTCAGAAACATAGCAATGAAGTGAAAGAGAAGATCATTATGCAAAGAGCTCTCGATCTCATCGATTGGCATTACTACTTCTTGGAAGATGAGGTTCATCAGGATTGCACCAAAACCGTAGAATCCTCTAGTACCTGATGATTCCTCGGCCATATCGAGAGTAAATGAGCCCTCATCCAGTTTATGAACAAATCCAAAATCATACCTTTTAAAACTTGGTTTGGCATTGGGGAAGGGAGGATTAAGGTTGTTTCTGAGGTGTTCTGGAACTTGTGAGGGATCTACATCATATTCCTCAATATCTATGTCATTAATCCAAAAATCAGCTTTATTCAAAAAAGCCAGGATGTATTGCTTAACAGCCTCTCGATTAATCGGTTGGTTGATTAAGAATTGGTTTGCAAAGTTCAGTAAATTGTCATTAGGCCTTAGAAGCGATTGCAACTTGTTTCTGAACCAATTGTGTGCATCCTGCAGGGGACTAAAATCTTCTATAGAAGCTATCTTGGCTAAAATTGCTTGGTTCTGTATTGTCAGTTCCAAATAGTCCCTTGTACTCTTCTTAAACAACTTGTCTGACCATTTATACCCATACAAGTCATTATTATCCAACTTTCTTTCAAAGATCTCAGCTCTCTTACCCTTGGGATAATACGACAATGACTCATAAAAAACTTTTGATCTATCCAGCTCAAGCCTATACTCATAAAGCACATTTCTCTGAATAAAATCTATCTCAAACAGGCTGGGCTTATCACGATCCAAGGCAAATTGCGGGATATTCAATTCAATATTCTTATCCTGCAGAGGGTAGAGCACCATATAACCCAAGAATTCTAGTGCATTGAGAAGACTGGTCTTTCCCGAGGCATTTACCCCATATATCATAGCCATCTTGAGGACGCGTAGTTTGGGCTTGGGGAATTCTACAACAAAATACTCTTCCTGATGCTTATCTGAAGTAGCCCGGAAATCCAGGGTCACCTTCTCACGTATGGAACGGAAGTTTTGAATACTGAATGATACGATCATATTAACCTCTTTTCTGCAGGAATTCTGCATAATACACAAAGAATAATCGGGATGCTCGCCTTGTCAAGATAATTATTGCAGAATAGCTGCAATAGACCTGTGTGCTAATGCTATCAAGAAGTAAGCTAAAGCAAAATATCACTTGACATTACGTCAAGGTATTTTATCTTAGTATTGTAACCCGTTTGCCTATGGCTTATAGGGATAGGATGTCGCCACGGCGGCATCGCCTTTTTTTTGCCCATATTTCTGGAACTTTTGTTCGTACCAATCCCTTTCTTTATCTCTTACATAGAATGCTGTAACCAGTCTAAAGTATGGATATGATGGATGTTCTGATAGCACTACTATGAACTCGTCATTATACCACAGGTGATGCCTATCCTGTCCTTGAATTTTTTCTACCCACCGTTTGATGGAGGTGTCCGTTGGATTCTCGATTATTTCTCTAATCCACCTGATTCGCTCTGAACGCTTTATGTCTTGTGTTCTACCTTTGCGATTGTAGCCTCTGGGTGTATGCTTGGGGTCTTCACTTGTTACATGCCAATACGTACCCTCTTTACCATCTTCCTTATCCCATTTCTTGATTCCTACTTCTTGTTTTCTGTAGCATGGGCTATCGACGATAAAATCCTCACAGAAATACTCATAAATGGCTTCGTTGAATGCTTCCCAATCCCCTCCGAAGCTGTTATAAGGAACTATCAGATCATCTAGTTCAAGCATTCATCTGTCCTGACACTCTCTAGGTGTCCATACAAAGACATTGAACTTTTCTTCTCGTACAACTGAAGTTTGAACCAGTGATTGGTTTGTGTTACTTATAATCAACTCAACAAGACTGGTCTTGGCTAAGCTCGAGCTAAGCTCTCTGTTCTTATATGAGACAGCTCCAGTAAGTAGATCACATAATTGGATAAACTGCGATTCGTAAGATAGAATAGGCTGCAACTTAAGGTTTGGCTTGGGAACTTTGGTTTCAGAGATAAGATAATCCCCCAATCTCTTGAGCTCTTCCTCTTGGTGAGTATCTTTTAAATCAAAGTATATATTGTACTGATTTTCAGGTTTCATCACAAACCTTAAGCAATAGTAGTACATCACATAATAGAAGTTATCGTGGGTTCTCCCAAATCTCTCATGATCAAGTTTAGATTTATCTGGAACAACTACGCAGCGATACTTGAGATCTGGGTCTTTTAGAAAGAAATCTACAATATCGCAATACAACTGAATCTTATTATTGGAAACTTTAGTCCATTTCAATTCATTATGGACATCCATGCCATGTTTGAGCTTTAGACTCTTTATCTTCTCAGTTATAGGCTTGACCTTGTCATAAGGAACAATTAAAGAACCTAAGACCATGCTTTTGAAGCCGTCATTGATCAAGTGACATGACTCGTCACAATAGATGTTTATGATATCACTCATTCTTATCTCCCATTTCCCCATCCACCTGTTTATAGAGCAGATCGATCTGTGTCTGAAGGCGGATGGTATGTGCCAGAGCGGTGGCGATACGGCAATAGTGGATGGGGTCTGCGAGGGTTTTGCCTTTGCGGTCTTTGAGGTATTTGTGCATTACCTGATAGCCGCCAATATGGAAGTTCCAGAGCTCTGGAGTGATGCCTTCGAAGTATTTATCCGGGTTGATGCGCAGAGTTCCGGCGGCAGGATCGTAAGAAAGCTCATCCACTGTGTCGTTTGCCCCCTGTCCCTGGTAACGCACCAGAGGTGGGCTCAGCAAGGGGCTTTTGAGCAGATGCAGATCTGCCAGGGCTTTGCCCAAATCTGCCAAGGCGGTAAAGAGAGCAAAGTCCGCTGTGAAAGGAATACGCGGAAAGTCCATCCGCAGATACTGAGCATAACGCTGGCGATAAAAGGGACTATGCAAGACAGCATAGATATAGTAGAAAAGCTGCTCCGGCTCAAAGCCCTGCCACTTTGCCCTGAATTGCTCCAGAAGCTGGGGCTGGATATTATACTGCCGTTCTGTCTCGGCAAAGATATCTTCTTTGTGCTCGTCTGGATAGAGGTAGAGTGGAAAGACGTATGCGCTTGCGTTTGCAGTCTCTAGAATGTGTAAATCTACTATACTCGATGATATAAAAGCATGATTATAGTCTATCTTGGTTTGCCTATTGCATATTATAGATATATTTTCCTCAAGCATATGCTTCATAGTTTCTCCACGAGGCATACAATGGAAACCCCTACTCTTGCCGGTATAATAGGAGTAACGTATGTCAAAAGGACGGTAAAGAATGGGTCTTATATTAGCTTCATTTAGACCGCTTATGATCAGGTCTGATTGAGCAAGTTGAACCTTCCAATCTCTTGTATCTACCCCTAGCGAATAAGCTTTTCTTGCTGTTTCGACATCCAATGATGCAAAGTGGAGGATCGTTCTATTCATTTGTTCCTTGCTCTCCTTAATAGTTAAGTGGTCTCTGGCAGTAAACAATCCCACGCTATTTAGAGAGATTATTTCTTTTATACTTAACCAATTGAGATAGTGTTCATTTCCCGTAGCTTCGGGATGGAACAAATAGAAGGGCGAACCGGGGCTAAGTGGAGCGTATGTATTAGGATCAAAGTCGTGAGAAACCAGCCAGTCATACTTGAGGCTGCGTAAGCCGTAAAGCTCGTGGTGCGCTATTGGTGGGGCAAATTCCGATTTGCCACAGCGAGCGGAGCTCGCTTCGATAGTGGAAGCGTCCTCTGGACGCTTTGAGCTTAAGCCGCAAGATGCAGCATCCCCACTCTCTGCCAATTCGGAGATTGGCAGACCAGACTCTGCGGCAGACTTTAGTGGAGAACTTGGGTTTGCTCCTTTAATCATCAAAACTATTGCTGTCCCCTGCCGGATATCAAAGACGTTTTCGTCCTTGCCGCCATCGGGGCATTTCTCTTTCTTGAGAGAGTTGCCATGCAAATCAAGTACATAAATCTCATCAAAGGTATTCAGCAGGCTTTGGCGCATACCTCTAAAGGTGGGGTTATCCAAATAGCCGTGGTTGGTGATCATGCCTACGATACCCTTTCCGGCTTTGTGGATCTTCCACTGGGCAAAGCGCAGAAACTTTACATAGTCGTCTTGAAGACCTTTGGGGTTCCTCTCATTCAGCCCTTGCCCATCAATAGTAAAATAGCTCTTAGCTCCATCCAGGTCAGTTTTCAGCAAGCTCTCAGTCCATTGGTTGATGTTTCCACTCATGTAGCTATACGGCGGATTACCCATAATCACCAAGATGGGGTCTTGATGCTTCACCTTGTTTGCTAGGGTACATTCCTCTGTGATATCGTGGGTAAAGGGTGTTTCCAATTGTGCGGGTGTGTCCGGCTCCAGAGTATTGGAAAGATAGAGCTTAAAGCGTTCATCCGCTGCCATTTCATAGCCATACTCTGCCAAGAGATAGCTGATCTTGAGATGACCCACAGTGTAGGGAGCCATCATCAGCTCTATGGCGTGAAAGTGCGGGAGGATATGCTCTTTGATCAGTTTGTGAATACTGCCCTCGCCATACTTATCGCTATACTCGCTGATTGCCAGCTTGATCGCTTCGGCTGGGAAGGTGAGCGTTCCGGCAGCCGGATCGAGGATGGTGACCTCTGGTGAAGCAAGGCCATCGGATAAGCCAAAGTGCGTTTTGAGCAGGCTGTGAATACTGCGCACAATATAGCGCACCACAGGCTCCGGAGTGTAATAGACGCCCCGGCTTTCCCGCAGCTTGGGATCGTATTCTGCCAGGAAGGTCTCATAAAAGTGGATAATGGGATCGCTGCCTTTGCCTTCTGTATAGTAGGCATGGAGGATCTTATGAATATCTGTCACACAGAGGATTTCGGCAATGTCATCGATCAGCACCTGCAGGGCTTTGGGAGGCTCCTCATAGGAGATGAATTTGAAGATGCTCTTGAGAATGCCCAGGGTATTGGGGATGTATTTGTGCACCAGTTCACGGTTAAACTCACCGCTCGATCTGGTGCGCGCGGCAAAGATGCCATAGGTAAGGGTCTGGGCATAGAGATCGGCAAATTGCTCCAAGGTGAGGTTGTTGATCAGGAGCTTCTTGAAGGATTCATAGAAGCTCAAAAGTACCTTTTTGCCCTGCTTTTGCTCTTCGGCAAGTTCCAGGGAGATCACCTCATCCCGCAGGAAGCTGGTGCGCTTGGCCAAAGCTTTGGCTAGGCTGCGGGGATCAGAGATGGCTGGTAGGGAAAAGGCAAAGTAACGACTAAGCAGTTGAGAGAACTCCTCGGCATTCTGCAAGGGCGGAGTCTTATCCAGATTGATGGCATTGACAGCCGGAGCTATTGTAACTAATGAGACAAACTCACCATACTGATAGAGCCGGAACTCATAGAAATTGGTTAAAATTAGATTGGGGAAGGTGCTCAAATAGCGTTTCAATTGCTCTGAGGTGGCGATCTGATCCAGGGAGCTTACATGAGGAGCTTTGGCTTCGATATAGCCTGTGATATGGTTTTTGCCATCCCAGACGCGGAAATCCGGATTGCCGGCGGTGGTGGCTTTGGGCAGAACTGTAACGTCTCTCTTTTTGTTCAGAATTCCGTCTGAGTACCCCTCAATCAGCTTAGCCAGAGCGGGGTAAAAGCTCTCTTCGCGTCCGTCTTTGCGATTCAGGACAGCCTGTAAATCCTTCAGATAGTTCGTAAATAGCTGAGTATCCAATGTGCACCTCATATCAAACTCTGTTTTTCAGTTCAAGGCAATCAGATTAGTAGGCTGAGTTTTAGTCAATAGTTTTCTGCAACGAGCCAGATCTGTAGTACGAAGGGAAAAAGATACTTTGGAGTCAAAATAGTCTATACACGCCAAAACATTAATACCGCACTTGCAACGGAGAACAAAAGTGGGGGCGGCATCATTGGCCAATATCCTATAGATTCAGGTATTTAAACAATTCTGAGGGCTCTGATGCAGACTGTGCCGGGAGCGGATCGAAGATGCCCTGCTGAAGGAGAAATTTGCAGATAAACAGGCGTTCAAAGCGGTTGAGGAGAGACCAATTGGCAGAGAGCAGCGCAGCTTTATCCAATTCAATCAGTTCTGTAAGTGCTTGTGGAGATAGTATCTTCTCCTGGAAGTAACAATCCAGAATCCATCTTGCGGAGATAGCGCGGCGGGTTTCGTAAACCCGGGTGGTTTCATCTTCCCAGGTGCCAGTGAACCAATCCCACCGATTCAGGTGATTTCTGATATCCTGGTCATAGGGGTGCCCTGTCACTCTCACATACTCTGGTTGTCCTGCATAGTGTTGATCAAGCTCGTAGTATTCCAATAATTCAATGATCAATTTCTTATACGGGGGAGCCATCTGCTCTGCTTCTGGATCAAGCAAGTATCTCAGATCTGCATGGATAAGCCGGAAGGTCTGTTCTTCTGTAAGATGATTTCCCCAAAACACGCGCTGCAAAGCGCTGCGGGCAGGAGCCAGGGAGCGATGATCCTGGCTGTCGAAAACCAGTAGATCTGGAATTTTGGCATCTTCCCAGAGGTTGAGATAAACCTCGTTTCTACGCTTGAAGAATTCTATCTCCTTCTTGGTGTAGTAACCACTGGTTGGATCATGATAGATCGGAACCGGACGGGGAGAGGTGTCCGGATAATCTGGGATGGCGTCTGGGTCAATCACAACCAGGGCATTGCGTTTGAGCCACTTCTTCAGATTCTCAAGCTCAGGTGGAACGGGATTTGTGAGGATAAATCTATCTACGCGTTCTATTCTGATGAGCTGCTGAGTGCTAAGCTGATTGGCTTTGATTAGGGTCTTAAGTTCGTTCATTCGATCATCGGGTATGTCATACTCGTAGCTTGCCAAAGACTCCAGATCGCGGGTTTTGATTATCTCTATCAGGCTTTCGTATTTGTCAATACAGCCAAATTCTTCCAATACTGCCAGAGCATCTTCTACTTTCTTGTTCACATTTCCTCCCTTATTCCAATTCACCGGTAATCCGATTTTGATAGAGCTATCTCCTGAGTGACGTCATATACCCACTGGATGCATCCCATCAATGGCACACTCTTCTCGCCAGGCTTCCAGCGGTCAAGTATTTTTCACTCTACAGACCCTCAGTTGTATCGGGATGGAGGATAATCTGATCCGCAAGATCAAAAAAATCATTGACAGCCTTTCTAACTGACACACAGTAAGTTTTTTGAAAGGATTTATATGAAAAACACGATCTATAGAGCCTATGAGAAGGATGGAGCTTGCTCCACAAATCTGTTGTCTCCGGAATTGATGACCAACATCATGCACAATCTGCCCGGAATTGCCTATCGTTGTATCAACGATGGGGATTGGACTATGCTTTTCCTCTCGGAAGGTTGTGCCAAGCTCACTGGTTACTCTCCGGATGAACTGCTTTACAACAGGGATCTATCCTATGATGATCTGATTGTACCTGAAGATAGAGAACTGGTGCGCAAGGCAGTGGAAGAGGGAGTGAACACCAGAAGCCGTTTCAAGATGGAGTATCGCATCACCCGTAAGGACGGACAGATTACCTGGGTTTGGGAGCAAGGAGAGGCCGTCTATAATGAGCCCCAGGATAGGATCTATCTGGATGGCTTCATCGCAGATATCAGTTCCCGTAAGAGAGTGGAGGGTGAGCTCCTGAGCATGAGTGAAGAGCTTAGTCATTACAACAAGTTGAAAGACAGGTTTTTTGGTATCATTGCCCACGATCTGCAGAATCCCATATATGCAATCATTAGCCTCACCGAGTTCATGCAAGAGAGTCGTGAGACACTAAATATAGACCAAATCCTGGATTTCTGTGCTCAGATCAATAGCTCGGCAAACCGGATCAGCGGTCACTTGGATAATCTTTTGGAGTGGTCCAAGATCCAAGCTGGAGAGAAGAGGATGCGATACACGCAGATCAAGCTCTTCAAGCTGGTGGAGGAAGTCTTGGACTCCCTGAGACGGCGGACGGTGGACAAGCAGATTCACTATGAACTGGCAATAGATCCAGAGATGAAGCTCTACTCCGATCTTCGGATCATGAGCTCCATCCTGAGAAATCTGATCTCAAATGCTCTGAAGTATTCTGATCAGGGCAAGAGCGTGAAGATCAGAGCCTGGATTGAGGAGGATTATGCTTTCCTGCAGGTGGAAGATCAGGGAATTGGCATGCCCCGGTCTATGGTGAATAAGATAATCCAGGGTGAGATCACTGATAATCGCATTGGTACGGCTCATGAGACCGGTAATGGGATGGGCTTGGCTCTGGTGGCAACCTACATCAGGCAGCTGGGTGGCAAGCTGGAGCTGGAGAGCAGAGTGAATCGTGGAACCACTGCCAGAATCATGATCCCGCTCAATCAGATGATGTCCGTTTTATTGTGATTCATCATATTTTTGTTCTTTTCACAAGCTAATTTGGGAGATGAAGTGTTAAAAGAGGTTGACGTGAGAGCCTCTGGCAAAAAGAATGACCTACCTAGTAATATCGAAATGATGGTGAGACAATGAATGTGTTATTTCACTCTGACTTGGTCAGGATAGTCGATCACTTTGAGACCAAGAAAGACTGCCTGAACTATATGGTCAATATGCTTTCGGAAAGCGGATGTCTGCTGTTTCCGGATCGTTTTGCTGCCGCTGTGAAGGGCAGAGAGGAGATTATGAGCACGGGGATTGGCAGAGAAGTGGCGATCCCGCATGCCAGAGATCTCACCGTGTCTTGTCTCAAGATAGCAGTTTGCCTGATCAGATCACCTTTGGAATTTGTTTCGATGGACGATCTCCCGGTGCGGATTGTTTTCATGATTGCCGTGCCTCAAAACTCCAATAAGGAGTATATGAAGATCTTGCGCTCGCTCTCGGAGTATCTGCGTGGAGATGAAGCCCGGGCAGAACTGCTAAGTTCTCAGGATGAAAAGGAGCTCTATTCCAATGTTAAGAAGATTGAAGCGTCCATACTTACTCTTTTGGGTTCTTAGCTTTCTGCTATTGAGCCCGCTTGCTGCGATTAATGAAGATGCCGGAACCACCGGTTTTGCTCCCCTGAAGATCACCATGGCGGCCAGAGCTGAGGCAATGGCTGGGGCGCAAATGGGCATGGTGATGAATCCGGAAGGGATGCAGTTCAATCCGGCTTCCATTATCCGGCTTTCGTCATCGGAGATTTCAACCACCTATATCAATCACTTCGTCGATACTCAAGGTGGAGCCCTTCAGGCAGTCTATGCCAAGGATCCCTTTATAGCTTGGGGCTTCATGCTGAAGTATTTGAATTTTGGTTCGATGGAAAGAACTGAGATTTCTCCTGGTGGAGATCTGGTGGAAACCGGAGAGACTTTTGGAGCCCAAAATCTGATCGCCTCTGTGAGCATGGCTCGCTTTGTAAGCCCAATGATAGATTTGGGCGGCTCAGTTAAAATGGTCTATGATCAGATCGATGGGCAATCTGCCTCGGCAGTGCTATTGGATGCCGGCCTTATTCACCATCCTGCCAATGAAAAGATTAAAGTGGGAGTAGGCTTTCGTAATCTGGGCTTTCAGCTCAGTAGCTATAGTGAAAGCTCTTACAAGGAGTCTTTGCCCTTCACCTTTGCCGGAGGTATCACCTATGGCCCCAATGACAAGCTCTTAGGCAGCTTTGACATCAGCAAGAGCTCCGGAGAAGACCTGATTGGTGCTCTGGGTATCGAATACAAGCTTTATCCCAGCTTCACCTTAAGGGGTGGGTTTCGCTCTGACGGAAGGGATGGCGATGTGGGAGGTTCGTGGGGATGGTCATCGGGAGTATCCCTGGGAGCCGGATGGACGTGGAACGATTACCGTTTGTCGTATAGCCTGAGCTCATCAGGAGACCTGGGAATGGTTAACCAGCTGAGCCTGAATTATAAGTTTTAGAGCCCCGCTATGATCGGGAGAATGAGGATTGATTGGAAATAGCAGATTTATTGATAGAACTCGGAGTTGAAGAGCTACCCGCAGATAGTATAGAACCGGCAGCAGCTTTCCTGAAGGACAGTTTTGATAAGATGCTCACAGCAGCGTCTTTGAATTGTATGGCAGTATCCATGGCTTCCACCCCCAGGCGCCTCACTTTGATCTGTAAAGGGTTGGATCTTCAGCAGGCTGATAGAGTCTTACACAAGACGGGGCCTGCCAAAAGTATATGCTTTGATAACGCTGGTAATCCCGCTCCTGCACTTCTGGGCTTTTTAAAGAAGAATCAGGCCAGCCTTGCGGATCTGTGCTATGAAACCAATGAGAGAGGCGAGTTTGTTGCCCTGAACCAGCAGATCAAGGGAAGCTCCAGTTCTGAGCTTATCAAGAGCTGGCTCACTAGTGTGATCAATCAAATACCCTTTTCCAAGAAGATGGTTTGGAATGACTCCAGGCTGGGCTTTATCCGTCCTTTGCGCTGGATCTTAGCACTCTGGAATAATGACGTACTACCCGTGGAGTGTTTTGCTCTGAAAGCCGGGAAGATCAGCTTTGGAAACCGATATCTGGGGCTGGACAATAGGCTTGAGATAAAGGATACTGAAGATTACTTTGTCAAGCTGCGGCAAGCCTCTGTAATAGCAGATCGCTCCGAGCGCAGGGACTTGCTGCTGAAGGGGCTGAAAGAGGTCTTTGATCCGCAGACAGGTTTTGAGGTGGTGGAAGACCCTAGGTTGGTAGAAACTGTTACTGATCTGGTTGAGTATCCCACTGCCGTGGTTGCAGAATTTGAAGCTGCCTATCTGGAGCTTCCGGAGAAGATCATCATCTCCACCATCAGCCAGAATCAAAAGTACTTTTCGGTTGTTGACACCAAGACCGGCAAGCTCTCCAACAAGTTTGTGTTTATCTCAAACGGAGATCCGGAGGCCTCTGAGATCATCCGCTTGGGCAATGAAAAGGTGGTCAGGGCTCGTTTGGCAGATGCATTGTGGTATTACAAAGAAGATACAGCCCGCTCTCTGGAAAGCTATGTCCCCAAGCTGGAGACCGTAGTTTTCCAATCCCGGTTGGGCACAATTAAGGCCAAGGCTTCCCGAATTGAGGAACTGAGCGTTTTCCTTTCCGGATTGTTGGGGTTGGATGAAGCTCTCACCCGGAAAGCAAACAGGGCAGCCCAGCTTTGCAAAGCAGATTTGGTAACTACAATGCTGGGTGAGAAGGAATTCACCAAGCTCCAGGGATATATTGGTAAGCACTATGCCTTGGTGTCCGGAGAGGACGTTGAGGTGGCAGAAGCCATTTATGAACACTACATGCCCAGAGGTGAGAGGGACAGCCTTCCAACCACAGTCCCGGGTGCCATTGTGGCAGTATCGGATAAGCTGGATACAATCTGCGGCATCTTTTCTGTGGGGCTTATTCCCACGGGCTCTGGCGATCCTTTTGCTTTGCGCCGGGCTGCCAATGGGATTTACAGTATAGTGGTGGATAGAGGCTGGAACCTCGATCTGGAGCAAGTGGTAGATTATTGCCTTGCACTTCTGCAAAGGGACGCAGGGATCAGCCTAGAGGCCAGGGAGCAAATCCTGAGCTTCCTGAAACAGAGGCTCAGCTCAAACCAAAAAGCCGAGAAGCTTGATTATGATGTGATAGACAGCGTTTTACAGCTAGATAACTATAATTACGTCGATCTTCTGAAGCGTGCTGAAGCTATTCAGGCAATCCGCAAGCAGGAGAGCTTCATCAAGCTGGTGATAGGGTTTAAACGGGTCTCAAACATCATTTCTGGAGAAAAGGGCTTTACTGCCCTGCAAGCTTCGCTCCTGGATAGTGAAGCTGAAAAAGAGCTTGCTTCAGGCTTGCAAGCACTCACAGTGCACTTGGATAATCTCCTCGGTACCCAGGACTATCACAAAGCTATCAATTATCTGGTGGAGTTCGGCAAGCTTATAGACAATTTCTTTGATCAGGTCTTGGTCAATGTGGAAGATACTACTCTGAGGATGAATCGCTATGCTCTCTTGAGCCTGATCCGGGCAGAATTCCTGAGGCTTGCAGATATCTCGGTATTGGTTGTGGAGCAAAGCAAGACCTAAGAGCAAGCAGGGAGCTTCCCGGCTTGATTTGAATTGATTATCAAACATTATGGAGTTATAAATGGATATTATCAGCAGTCTGAAACAGAGAGCTCTGGCCAAGGGCGGAACCATCGTTCTTCCGGAATCCTTTGATCGTCGTACCCTGGAAGCAGCTCAGCAGATTATAGCTGAAAAGCTTGCTCAGGTGATTTTATTGGGAGATCCCCAAACAATTGGTGCGGATGCAGCCAAGTGGGGAGTGAAGCTCGAGGGTGCCCAGATCATAAACCCCGAAACTGACGGGAAGATTGGCGAGTATGCCAGCTGGTTCTATGAAAAACGTAAGAGCAAAGGGATCACTGAAGAACAAGCTGCACAAACGGTGAGACAAGGTCTGTTTTTTGGAACGCTTTTGGTGAAGTTTGGCAGAGCAGCCGGAATGGTTGCCGGAGCTGCCAATACCACTGCTGATGTACTGCGGGCTGCCCTCCAGGTTGTGGGCGTTAAAGCCGGACTCAAGACTGTCTCGAGCTGTTTCATAATGGTACTGCCGGATTTCATGGGAGAAGAGCGCACTATGCTCTTTGCAGATTGTGCGGTAGTGCCGAACCCTGATTCTGAGCAATTGGCAGATATAGCCATGAGCACAGCTTTCACGCATCGGTCTCTCTTGGGTGAAGAGCCCAAAGTAGCACTTTTATCTTTCTCCACAAAAGGCAGTGCCGAACATGAACTGGTGGAGAAAGTCCGGGGCACGATTCAAATCCTGAAAGACCGTAAGGCAGACTTTGATTTTGATGGTGAACTGCAGCTCGACGCAGCCATCGTACCCAAGGTTGCCTCCAGCAAAGCACCTGGTAGTTCGGTAGCCGGAGCTGCCAACACACTAATCTTCCCGGATCTGCAGAGCGGCAATATTGGGTACAAAATAGCACAGAGAATCGGCAAAGCAGAAGCCATCGGACCCATTATCCAAGGCTTGGCTGCTCCCATTTGTGACCTTTCCAGAGGTTGCTCCACAGAGGATATTGTAAACACGGCCGTTCTTGTGCTTCTGATGTCTTAATAAAAAAGAATAGGAGATATATCATGGCGATCAAGTTGTCAAACCGTATTCGCACCGTGAAACCCTCTCCCACACTCACTCTCTCGGCAAAAGCCAAGGAGATGAAAGACAGTGGGATCGATGTGATCAGCTTTGGAGTTGGCGAGCCGGATTTTAATACTCCGGACTACATCAAGAAATCTGCTCATGCAGCCTTGGATGCCAATTTCACCCGCTATACGGCCAATGCAGGTATTATTGAACTACGCAAGGCAATTTGCGAGAAGCTCAAGAGAGCTAACGAACTTACCTATAGCCCCAAACAAATTTTGGTCTCCCCAGGCGCAAAGGCTTCCATTATTAATGTTCTTATGTCCGTATGTGACTATGGGGATCAGGTCTTGGTGCCGGTGCCCTATTGGGTGAGTTATCCATATCAGGTAATGCTGGCTGGAGCCGAACCGGTTTATGTGCAAACCAAGCTCGAAGATGATTACAAGCTTAAGCCTGAGGTACTGGAAGCATCCATAAAGGAGAATCCCAATGCCAAGGCTTTGATACTCAATTCTCCCAGCAATCCCACCGGTGCTGTTTACAGCAGAGAAGAGCTGGAAGCGCTGGCAGCCGTGTGTGTGAAGCATAATATTCTGGTGCTCTCCGATGAGATCTATGAGCGCCTGGTTTATGATGGCACAAAGCACGTCTCAATAGCTTCAGTTTCACCCCAAATGAAGGATCTCACAGTGGTGATCAATGGCGTTTCCAAAGCCTATGCTATGACTGGGTGGCGCCTGGGATACGCAGCCGGCCCAGAGGAGATTATCTCCGCTGCCGGAAGAGTGCAGGAGCATTGCAGCTCTTGTGTGAATTCCATCACCCAAAAAGCTACCGTCACCGCCCTGATAGAGGAAGACGATTCCATAGAGGCGATGAGAGCAGAGTTTGAAGTGCGACGGAACTTCCTCTATGAAGAGCTTCTGAAGAATAAGCATCTGAAATGCTTCAAACCCCGAGGTGCTTTTTATATAATGCCGGATATCTCCTGGTATCTGGAAAACAATAGCCAGGGGATCAATGATGCCGATAAGTTCTGCGATGTTCTGCTGGAGAAGTATCATGTGGCCCTGGTTTCAGGAGGTTCTTTTGGCTTGGACGGTTCAGTCCGGTTTTCCTATGCCAACAGCATGCAAAACCTGATTGAAGGTTCCCGCCGTTTTGCAGAGTTCCTGAAGTGCCTGGAAGGATAGATGAGAGATATCAATGATAAGCTCCGGGAACGTTGGCAAGACAGACGGAAGAAGAGCTTTAACTGGACCAAGATTCTCATCATGTTTGGGGCTCTGGTCGCCATCATTGTGATTATGTCCAAGCTTGGTACAATGGATAACATTGATATGAAGAATAGTAGTGCTGCTGTTCCGGTGGACACTACTCAAACGGAGCAGGGCAGATGAGCTTGGTAGTTGTCGGTTCCGTTGCGTTGGATACGGTTGAGAGCCCGGCTGGAAATGTAGTCGATGCCCTTGGTGGTTCAGCGCTCTATGCCTCTCTGGCAGCCACTCACTTTTGCCCGGTCAGTATAGTCGGAGTGGTGGGTACAGATTATCCACCTTCTGCCATCGAATTACTAAAGAGCCAAAACATCAATCTGGATGGTTTGGAGCAGGTAGAGGGCAAGACCTTCCGCTGGGCTGGAAAGTATATCAGCTTCAATCAGGCAGAGACCCTGGCCACAGACCTGAATGTCTTTGCAGATTTTGATCCCAAGCTGCCCCCCAGTTGCACGAGCTGTCACACTCTCTTTTTGGCAAACATTCACCCCAAACTGCAACTCAAGGTTCTCTCCGAGATGAAGCAGTATAGCCTGGTGGCTTGTGACACCATGAACTATTGGATACAGCTTTGCCCGGAATTGCTGACAGAACTGATCCGCAAGGTGGATATCCTCTTCATCAATGAGGATGAGATTAAGCAATATACAACCGAGCGAGATGTCTTTGTGGCCGCCGGTTTGATCTTGGATATGGGCGTTCAATTGGTAGTTGTGAAACGGGGCGAGTATGGTGCGATGATCATTACCAAAGATTCCTACTACTTCGCTCCGGCCTATCCTATCAGTCCAGTCCGGGACACAACCGGAGCTGGGGATAGCTTCGCCGGCGGCTTCCTGGGATACATCAGTTCCATTGGATCCCTTGATGATGCCACAATTCGCCAGGCACTGCGGTACGGAACGGTGATGGCAGCTTTGAATGTGGCCGAATTCAGTGTGGAAGGACTTCACAAGGCAGATATGAAGACTATCGAGAGTATGCAAGAAAAACTTAAGCATTGGACAAGTTAGGAGACAGTATGGATTACAAGAGCTCCGGCGTGGATGTGGCTGCAGGTGAACAGGCTGTACGGAACATAAAGAGCATGGTGAGTAAGACCTACAACCAGAATGTTTTGAGCGATCTGGGTAGTTTTGGCGGCTTATACAGGCTGGATCTGTCTAAGTGGCAACACCCGGTTTTGGTCTCCAGCACCGATGGTGTGGGAACAAAACTGAGAGTGGCTATCATGGCAGAGCGCTACAATACAGTAGGCCAATGCCTGGTGAATCACTGCGTAAACGATATTCTGGTGCAGGGTGCCCATCCCCAGTTCTTCCTGGATTATATTGGTCTGGCCAGCATGAACACTCAGATGGTGGAAGAGATCATCAAGGGCATGGTTCAGGCCTGTGAAGAGAATTCCTGTGCCCTGATTGGTGGTGAGATGGCAGAGATGCCAGGTATCTATCAAGCTGGGGATTTCGATCTGGCTGGGACTATAGTTGGTTTGGTGGAAGAAGATCAGGTCTTACCCCGTAATCTCAGTGCCGGAGATCTTGTGATGGCCTTTCCCAGCACAGGATTGCACACCAATGGATACTCCCTGGCACGCAGAATAGTATTTGATCATCTGAAGCTTTCGACTCATAGTTATGTGCCAGAGCTGGGAGCTTCGCTGATGGACTTGCTGCTGGCGGTTCATCGCTCCTATTACAAAGATCTGCTGCCGCATCTCTGCGACCCTGGTTTACACGGCTTGGCTCATATTACCGGAGGCGGTATCAGGGGAAACTTGAAGCGGGTTATTCCGGAAGGCCTTTCTGCCGAGATCAGTTTTATGAAGATCAGGATTTTGCCTGTGTTTGCTTGGCTTGCAAAGGTTGGTGGCTTGGATATGGACGCCAGTTTTGAAGCTTTCAATCTGGGTGTAGGCATGATAGCTATAGTCAATGAGGAATTGGCGGCTAAGCTGGAGGCCTCAACCGATGCCTATAGAATTGGGAAGCTGATTTCCAGATCTGATGAGTCTGAACCGGTGCAGATGGTTTTATAGTTTACTTGTGATGAGCTTAGTTAGGCAGGAGTGTATCCCAAAACGTGGAGTCATCAGAGAGTTAGAAAACTATCTCTGGATCAGGTTCACGGGCAAGATAAGAGCCAAAAAAAGAGCTAAAAAAACTGCTTGACGGATTTATGCAATTCAAGGATAAGCGTTTTAAGAAGAAAAGTCCCAGCTTGGTGGGGACTAAGTTTTTCGAATTCAGTATGATTAAGATAAAAAAACAGCTAGGATGAAGGGAGGTTTGTCGATGCGGAAATTTGCATTGATCCTACTACTTTTGCTGGTGTTTGGCTCAGCTATGCTTGATGCTGCCACCACCGGCCGGCTCGCAGTGCGCGTGCGTGACAATAACGGACGCCCCTTGGCATACGTTAATGTCTCTGTTATGAGAGGCAACCAACGCATCACGGGCGGCCAAACCAATGATCGTGGAACAGTGATTATTATCAATATTCCACCTGGTTCTTACACCGTGAAATTCTCACTGATCAGCTATAACGATGCTGTCTATCAGGATGTCAGAATTCAAGTGGACCAAACCAGCAGCTTAACCCCGGTTCTCACCCGAGCCGGTACTACTATAGCCACGGTTACCGTTACGGCTGAGACAGACAGGGTCCGTGCTGATGGTATGGGTACACAAAGAACAATCGAAATGGGTCAGATTGCCGATGCCTCTGTCTCCAGTGTAGCTGATATTGTATCCCTGCAAGCTGGTGTTACCAATGTTGGTGGCGAGCTCCATATTCGTGGTGGACGTCCCAATGAAGTGAACTATACGGTGGACGGTATGTCTGTATCAGATCCTGTGGACGGTGGTTCTGCCCTTCAGGTCGATACGGATGCTATCAGCGATATGAAGGTTATGACCGGTGGTTTCCCGGCGGAGTATGGTAATGCCCAATCCGGCGTGATCAACATTGTAACCAAAGATGGTGATCCCTTCTATTCAGGAAAGCTGGAATACAACACCGACCATATTATCGGTTCAGGAAGAAATTCCGATGTCTTCAAATTTGCCTTTGGTGGCCCTATCATTCCTCTGGCTGAAAACCTCAGAGAAAAGCTCACGTTTTACGTCAATGGCGGCGGAGAATGGTTGGACGGAAGACTGAAGGATTACTATATTGGCGATCCCAATGCAGATTATCTGCGAAACGGCGTTCAGCTTCTGGAATTTGATTACGAGCCCTATAATCCTTATCAGGGTCGTAGTAACATACTGGGGATAGACACCGGCAATCGCAACTACAATTCCTATAATATAAACTTCAAAGGCAAGTATGTAGCCAGCGCTACCCAGCGTTTCACTTTTGCTGTACGTGGTGACCGCTCTTTGAATTATCCCTTCGCCTATAGTCAGCGTTATGCGCTTCATCATTATGCTTTTGATGAGACAGTGCAGAGCCAATACGTTGCCACATACGATCAAATGATAAACACTGCCTTGAATCTCAAGGTTAAAGCCAGCTATTATCAGAAGAAGAGTGACCAGGGTCCCCGCGGAATAGACAGAAGCAATTACCTCTTCATGGATGTCGATCCCAATAATCTCCCCGCGACCTATGTTGAAGATGCTCTGAACTATTATTATGGCTATTCCAGCATCGACGATAATGCCGATGGCGTGATGGACGAAGGCTTTCTTCCAGCTTCCATGTGGAGCTATCGGATAGCTAGCGTGGAGGATCCCCGAGGTCTTCCCGGTTTTAGCGCTCCCGGCTCAATCTACGGTAGCTTCATCGACGACCAGACTTCCACCTTCTCTGCCCGAGCAGATTTGGAGTGGCAAGCCAACGACAGTCATTTGGCAAAGACTGGTCTGGAAGTGATTAAGCATCACATCAAAAAGGATCAGCTGCAGAACTTCCTTACAGTATATGAAGATCGCAGAACTGCTTATCTGAACGGTATCTATGATATAGCCGATTATACAATTGGCGATCCGATCCCGACAGAACTCTATGATGTGTTTGTTCCGGATAACGGCGAATCACCCATCGCTATCTACAATCCCGAAGATTATTATGCTGCCGCTCAGGCTGCATCTGGTAAGAGAGATGGTTACATTGCTGATCCCTGGCAGGCTGCATATTACTTGCAAGACAAGATGGAATGGGAAGGCATGATCGTTAATGCCGGCCTACGCATGGATTTCTGGTATCTCGGCAACACCTACAAAGTTGCACAGGATAATGGAACCTTCAGACAGGTTGATTTCCCCTCAGAAGACAGATTCCAAATGATGCTTTCTCCCCGCCTGGGTGTGTCTCACCCCATCGATGAGAGAACAGTGCTGCGTTTTGCTTACAACTATCAAAACCAGCTTCCTCAAATGCAATTCATCTTCACCAGCAAGACCCCTGATGATGCCAATGTCTCCGATACAGCCATCACTGTGGGGAATCCCGGTCTTGAGCCTCAGATCACAGTTACATACGAGGTTGGTCTCTCCCGTCAGCTTTCCGAAGACTACGTGTTGGATTTGACTGCCTACTATAAGAACTTGTACAACTATGTAAGCACTGTGAAAGAAAAGAAAGAAGGCGAAGAACAGGTTACCTGGTATCGTTTCATCTCTGAAGACTACGGCTCAGCCCGTGGTATAGACATGCAGCTTGAAAAGATACTCTCGAACTTCAATTCCTGGTCTGTGGCCTATTCCTTGGCTTGGGCTCAAGGGAATAACTCCAGCACAGTTATTCAGGATGAGATGACCAACCTGCGTGAATTCCCGCTGGATTGGGATATTCGTCATAACCTGAGTTTGAACTACACCTTCAGAATTGGCAGGGGAGAAGAGTTCTTCATCCCGTTCACAGATATGATCTTACCTTTTGATGATTTCACCGCCAATATCAACTGGAGCTATTCTTCAGGTACGCCTTACACTCCACAGAGTGAAATCAGCACAAACATGTTGGCCACAAACAGTCTGCGCAAGTCTGCCAATCATAGCGCCAACCTTCGCCTATCCAAAGGTATCACCCTGAAGAACAACATGAACCTTCGCTTGTTCATGGATGTGGAAAACCTCTTCAAAACCAACAATATATATACGGTTTACCCCAGAACAGGCTTACCAGACGACGACGGTGCCGATCTTGCAGATCCCATCACAGACTATGTGTATCCCGAAGTGGAATACGTTCATCTTCAAGCTGTACGTAATCCTGCCTTCACCAGCAATTATCGCGGCGTCACCTTTGGTGTGTCGTTCAACTTCTAAATTTTATTCCTTAAGGAGGAATCATATAATGAAAAAGAGCCTCTCGTTGACATTGGTGTTGATCCTGACACTGAGCTTTGTGTTCACGAGCCTTGCATATGCTCAGGCAGCTCCTGCAGCTACCGAGCAAACTGAAACAGCTGCCCCCGCAGTTGAAACTCCAGCCGCAACCCCTGCTGAAGCTCCCGCAGAAGAAGCAGTCGAAGAATCCGGTGGATTGCAGAACTTTGCCGAGCTTGTCTTTGGCAGTGGAATAGTTAAATGGTTCAAGGATGGTGGCTGGGCAATGTGGCCCATCCTCTTGGTTGCTCTCTATGCGCTTGCTTATGCCGTATGGAAGTTCATCACTTTGGTCTATGCCAAGATCAACCTCAACGTCTTCCTTACCAAGCTAGTTCCCATGGTCAAGGATAAGAAGTTTAAAGAAGCAGCCGAACTCGCCAAAGCCACCCGTGGCCCTGTGGCAGCGATCTGCTATGCCGGTTTGTTGAAAGCCGATCAAGGCGTGGAAGCATTGGAAAAAGCCATTGAAAACGCTGCCATGATCGAGATGAGCTATCTTGAAAAAGGCTTTGTGGAGATATCCAGCGGTATCACGCTTGCTCCCATGTTGGGATTCCTTGGTACTGTGGCCGGTATGATCACAGCTTTCGCAGCTATCGCTGCAGCCCGTGCTGTGGACGCCACCATTGTGGCCAGCGGTATCATGATCGCTCTTATCACAACAGAGGCCGGTTTGATTGTAGCTATTCCTCTCCAATTCCTGAATAACATCTTCGTTACGATGGTCGATGGTCTGGTTATTGATATGCAACGCGCCACCGAGAAGGTAGTTGAAGCCCTTATCGAAAGTAAGTAAGGGGGAAAAATGAAAATCGGTCGTAAAAGGAAGGGGAAAACAGAGATTCCGACTTCATCGATGTCGGACATCGCCTTCCTGTTGATCATCTTCTTTATGGCGACAACCAAGTTTGACGTCAAAGAAGGTATAAAGCTTGTTTTGCCGCAGGCAACCGAGGAGCAGGAAGGCTCTCAGACTCTTACTCTCACGGAGAAAGAGATGACGAGATTCCAGATTGTTCCGGATGGGACTGTGGCTGTAAACAAGGATAATCCGCGCCGTTTTGACGCTGCTACTCTGGATGCCCTGATCAAGACCAAACTGAGAGAGAATCCTCAGATGATCTTCAAGGTCATCACGGATCGTGATGCCAAATACGAGCACATGATCTTTGTGGTTGACCGCCTAAAGGCTCAGAAAGCAGAGAAGATATCACTCTCGACGAACTAGGAGATAGAGATGGCAAACATAAAAACTACTCGCAAAGCTGATGCCAGTATCCCGACATCCTCGATGTCCGACATCGCCTTTCTCTTGCTCCTGTTCTTCATGGTCACCACCGTTTTCGTCCAGGAAAAGAAATTCTGGGTGGAGCGCGACAGATGGCCAGTTGCCGAAAGTATCGAGAGAATTCCACGTAATCTCACCAGTACAGTCTATGTGATGAGAGATGAGACGATTCTGATCGACGATCTGCCCACCCGGATTGAGACCGAAGCCGACCTTCTGGTTTACAACACCCTTCTGCAAAAGAAGGAGGAGAATCCGGAGCTCATAGTCTGTTTCAGAACCGATAGAGAAACAAAGTATGGTGTAATGTCAGACGTAATGCGCCAGTTGCAGGACGCCAACACTCTGGTTGTAACCTTTGAGACACAAACCAAGAAGAATTAGGGGATAGTATGAAGACTGATCTTATCGTAGATTGGAAAGACATTGCCAATGCCCAATTCAGTAAAGCTATGGCATTGACCTTGGCTCTGCTCTTGTTTTTCATGATGGTTACCCCCAAGATTGAAACCAAGAAGCAGAATTTCTCTTCCAGCGAGATGGAACTTGTGGACATCCCAATGGAACAAAGAGAAAGGATAGAGCAACCTGATACTGAGATTGCGATTGACGTTTCTTTCTCCATCAGTGATGAGTTTGGAACAGAGCCTGTCGATATTCAGGCACTGGACCAGGCTATCAATCAGATTGGAGACATCTATGCCACTAATACTGCTAATATGGGCCAGGGTGAAGATCGTATGGTTGAGTTTATACCGTATGATGACCCACCTGTACCTATTGGCAGCATAAACCCCGAGTATCCGGATTTCGCCAAGCGCGCCGGTGTGCAAGGAACGGTAGTGCTGGAAGTGGAAGTTTACAGCGACGGTGTGGTTGGTGATATCAGAGTCCGGCGTTCTGTCCAGGCTGGACCTGGAGGCTTGGATGAATCTGCCATAGCTGCAGTTCGCCGAATCCGCTTCCAACCGGGCAGAAGTAGTGGCAGACCGGTCGATACTTTGGTGATCGTGCCCATAGAATTCACTTTATCACATAATTAAGATATGGAGTGTTTCATGAAGTTTAATAAATATGTGTTATGCCTCGCGCTTGCTCTGATATTCACTATGAGCGCTGCTTATGCCGCGATGGCAGTACCATCAAGTGGGACAAAAAAGCTTGATCTTTCCCGTTTTCACAATGTGGGAAACATCTGGCTGCGCGTCAGTAACTACGGATTCTTCGGATCCGGAGACGACGTGGTTCCTCAGTATCCCTCGCTGGAGTATCCGGGCGGTAGTGGAATAGACTACCTCTATCAGGGAGCACTCTGGTTCGGAGCCAAAAAATACCGTCGGGACACTGCCGGTAGAAGGCTATATTGGCTGGCAAACAATCCTAATGCCGATAGCACAGCGACAATTACCGATGCTTCACCTTTGTGGCATCCGGGATTGAAACCCGTGCTGGATACCCTTGTAACAGTCGGATTCGATGGCGATAAAGACCTCTATGAGTTCTTGCCGGCCTACAATCCTCTGGTCGTGGGAAATGCCAACTGGGTAGATGAATACAATCTATACAACGCTGTGGACTATATCGCTACCTCCTCCACCAGAACACAGAAAAGGGGAGAGGACGATGATGGTGATGGCATAATTGATGAAGATGGCGTAGGCTATACCTTCCCCCTAAGGGCAGGCGATGAGCTTCCTCCTATCTATTCTTCTCTGGGTGGAGCTTATATTCACCAGAACAACAACTACAATCTCATCACCACAGGAGATAACATCGAGACCTGGTATCCTCTGGGATTCATGGATCTTTCCGATCGAACCTATACATCCTATGCCTATTCAGCTCCTAATGATGATGATGCTGATGGCTTGATCGATGAGGACGGCGCTCCCACTTCCGAGCAGGATTTCATATCATACTACTACGATTATGACCCCTTTGGTGCCATTAAGACAGATCGTGACTTCGGAGGCGGAAAGAGCACAAACGAACACGAACATCTGAATGTTCGGGTGCGGCAGATGTCCTACCAATGGAGCTTTGACTACATTAAGAATATGGTCTATGTCGAGTTCAATATCACCAACATGAATATTGCCACTGGTGACACCTTGTATGACTGCGCCATGGGTATCTATATGGATGCAGACTGCGGTCCTCAAAGCATGGGTCCCGAGAAAGCATCTGACGACGTCTCCGGTTATGTCAAAGGCGAAGGCTATGAATTTGCCTACACCAGAGATCAGGATGGTGATAATGGCCTCACCACAGGTTATGTTGGTGCCCGTGTTTGCACTCCCGATCCGGAAGAGCTGAAATTCCACTGCTGGTATTGGAAAGTGGGAGATGGTCCGGATGATTTCCATCCTCTGTCTTTCAACTACCAACCCAGGAAAACGGCAAACGAAAAGTACTGGCTATTGACGGGAAGAAACCCCAACGATAGCAAGTTCCAACCCCTTCGGCCAGATGCTCCTGAGACTACCGAATATGAGCAACCCTCAGCCAACGACACACGTTTCCTCTTCTCCTTCTATGGTGCCCAACCCGGAACATCAGAGTATGATGAGATCGAAGATGGACACTATAAATACAGATGGAATCTTGCTCCCGGTAAGACCATGAAGATCGTGGTTGCAGTCTTCCCTGGCGAAGACCTGGACGAGCTCAAAGGTGCAGCCGTGTGGGCCAGCACTATATACGATCAAGCTCAGGTACTCGATACTGTGACTCAGCCCGATATCTTCCCTCACTACAATCCGCCCGAACCTCCGGAAATTCCTGCTCTCCATGCTGAGCTCAGCCCTGATGGGGACAGAATTGACCTCTTCTGGGATAACCGCTCTGAGTATGCTTACGATGTGAAAACCATAACCGGCGCAGATATGGGTTGGCAAACCACCAAGCCCCACCTGGATAGCTATGCTGATCCCGCACTGGTGGCCAGTGGTTTTGCCAGTATTCCAGAACGCTTCAGACCTCTCATTGATGAAGATGGTAATTGGATCTTCAATTTCAACGCTCTGGTCAACCCTATAACTGCCTATCGTCTGCGTCATGACTTCCAAGGTTACTCAACCTGGGGCAAGTCAGGCAGCGGTTCTCAGCTTGATTGGGAAATGATCAATCGTTGGGATCAAATTGAATCCGCTCAGGCTTTGGCAGACTTCGAGGTTATTGCCGGAACGCCGGAGTATGTAAGCTTTGGTGGTTACTTAGGCATTGACACCGATCTTCCCAACAAGAATGAATGGGCCAGAACTGATCAGTATTCCAGATTCTACGAGCTCAACGATTTCTTCGAGTTCGTTCCCGAGCAAGATGATTTCTACGGCTTCCCGATCTATTCTGCCGATGTCGATTATAGTCCTGCACTGGCAACAGAAGCTCAGGCTATAGCCGACGCTCATCCGGAACTTGATCTTAAGACCATCAAGAATCTGCAAGCCAGGCTCTTTAAACATGAAGATATATCGAACACCATGTTTGACGCCTTCTATGACGGCAAGCTTATCCCGCTACCCGGCCACGGTGGCCAAGTAGCAATCGGAGATGCTGATGCTCTTGATTTACAACGTAGAGACAGACTCTCCCGCAGATACTACAAATCTTCTATCAACTACCCCAGAAGAGGCGTGGAATATTATGTGGCAGTGACTGCTTTCGATCGTGGTATTCCGAAGCAAAAACTGAATTTCCTGGAAACAGGCCGCGATGCTGATGCTAACATGAAGGTCTTCTTCCCCGGTTCAGCAGCCCGTAATAACATGGATAACATCTACGTGGTGCCCAATCCCTATATCGGCAAAAGCCAATTTGATGGCCGCCGCAGTAATGATACCAATGGTGACCGCAGCCGCAGGATTTGGTTTGTGAACATTCCTGAACGCAGCACTATCCGGATCTACACTCTGGCCGGAGATCTGGTGGACACCATTGAACACGATGGTGCCTATGTTGAAGATATCATCACAGTCTCCAAAGCTGCCAATCTGGGAATCACCTCCAGCGGTATCCATAGCTGGGATCTGCTTTCCAGAAACAACCAGATAATCGCTCCCGGAGTGTATCTCTACTCTGTGGAAAATAGAAGCAACAACGATCGCAAGGTCGGCAAGTTTGTGATCATTAAGTAAGGAGAAGATGATGAAAAAGAATAGTGTAATTGTCCTGATCGTTCTTCTCGCCCTTTCCAGCATGTTGATGGCAAAGCCTTTTGGTAAGGTTGGAACAGCCGGAATGCAATTTCTGAAGCTGGGTATCGATGCCAGAGCGATTGGTATGGGTGAAGCCTATACTGCTGTCTCCGATGATATCTCTTCAGTGTATTGGAATCCTGCCGGCTTGGCTCCTGCCATGCAAAACCAGGCTTTTGTTTCACACACAAACTGGCCTGCCGGTATCATGCACGAATTTGCCGCCGCCTCAATCACCAATGGCGTGCAAACTGCTGCCTTTTACGGCTCTGTCTTACACATGGATGATATAGATATCACCGATGAAGAGACCTTTGGTCCCACCGGTGAGCAATTTACCAATAGCAGCATCGCCATTGGCGTCTCTGTTGCTCAAACCTTCACAAACAAGTTCTCTGCCGGCGCAGGAATCAAGTACTTGAGGGAAAACCTTTACGAATATAGCGTCAATAGCTATTCCTTCGACCTTGGCTCTACCTACAATACCGGCTGGAAAAACCTGAAGATTGGCATGGCTCTGAGAAACTTCGGCCCGGACATCCGCTATAGAGTGGACGATGATGAAGATAGTGAATCAGACGAAGACCCCTTCGATCTCTTCGACAACGATGGCGATGGCCTGATCGACGAAGATGGAACAGAATTGGACAGCAAAATACCCATGAGCTTCTCGCTTGGTGTCTCCGGAGACCTTCAGCGCACTGCAACCGGGTATTGGATTGCTTCAATGCAATTGGATAACGTGATTGACCGCATGGAAACCTGGAATCTGGGAACCGAGTACAAGCTTGGCAACCTCTTCCTGCGTGCCGGATATCAGCTAAACTATGATACAAACGGACTGAGTCTCGGCGTGGGATATCAGGTGCCTTCATCTCTGGGTATATTCAATATAGACTATGCCTACACGGATATGGGTTATCTGGGAGAATCCCTGCTCACCAATGCTCACCGTTTATCACTCAAACTTCGATATTAATGCTAGACCTAAGATAATAATCAGGAGGTAAAATGAAGAAACTCTTATTGGTCGCTCTTAGCCTCTCCCTGCTAGTGGGAGTGCTCCTCGCTGATAACATGGTTCCTACGGAAAATAAGACTCCGGTTTACTTGACTGGACAGACGAAGCCCTTGCCTGTCACCAGAACAGTCCCGGAATTTACCTTTACCGTGGCTCCCACTGCTATCATTACAAACTACTATGACTACATGATCGGTAGTTACAACGGAATTCCGCTTCGCACAGTACCCGCTAGTGCTGGTGGCGGATATTTCATGACCTATCATGGAAGACGTCAACCCACCTCAACCCGCCGGGCTTTTTACACATTCCTGGATAATGCCGGTAACGTTATCAATAATAACGAAATCACTCAGGTTCAAAACAATGAGGGATATCCCACAGTTGCTGTCGATCCTGAATCCGGAAAGCCCATGTATGCCTGGCACTGCAATGCAGATACAGATGCTGCTTTTGAAGTTCAGTTTGCAGCCGATTCCTTCATCGCCGGTATCGCCGGTCTGTTCAACGATGTCCAGGTTGCTGTTGATGGTCCTGTCACAATCACTTCCATCAATGGTCAAACCACAGACAACGAATTCATCTGGCCTACTGCACAGATCGGTCCTTCCCCCCTTGATGGAAAGCGCAGAATCTATCTGGCTGGCAGAAACTCCGTGACCCACAATGCCGGTCCCTCCGAAAACCTCTATCTGGCTTATGCCGATTTTGACGGAGACATGATCGAGATGGGAACACCTCTGGTATGGAACTTTGTAACCATTCCCGAGATGAACGACTGGAACAATGATCAAGTGGAATGGCGTCGTCCCTTCCATGCTCTGACCACCGATGATGCCGGAAACGTCTATTATGCCGGTTATCACTTTGCTCAGGACGCAGAAGATAATAGCATCGTGGAACCCGATATGGACGTTTTCATGTGTGATAACTATGGTATGGGCACCTGGACCCGCGTGAGCTCTTTTAGCAACGTTGAGACCTGGAATCCTGCCGACTACTTCGCCAATGACAGCGATGTTCCTTATCCCGATGATGCTTTATCTTGGGCTATTGCCAATTCCTCACACCTCAACGCAGTTGTGGATAACCTTGGCAGAGTTCACGTTCCCGCAGTCTGGGCACTGAACACAAACGAAGGCACCTACTATCCCAACCTTCAGTTCATGAAAGAATTCGTCTTTGATCCTGCCGACAACCAGTTTGCCATCAAAGAAATCTATCCCGTCAAGGATCCTACAGACACATTCAACCTTGTCTTCACTCCCTGGGACATGGAAGCTCCTTGGGGCGAAGTGGATGAGATGGGCGGCACTGCCCCCGATACTTATCCTCTGATGTCCTCAGATTGGCCCTTCCCGCACTGGGATACCACTGCTCACACAGAAGCGATGCTTTTCCATTACAACAATGTGAAGCTTAGCGAAGTGAACAATGAAGACATGATGGTTGCCGTCTGGCAGAATGCCTGGCGCGCACGTCAGATCAACGAATACCAGGATACCGATTATTCCGCCTGGGCAAACGTTCCCGAGATCTACGTTGCAGTTTCTCCTGATAATGGCGAAACCTGGAGCGAGCCCATCGTTCTGAACAACATCGAAACACCCGCTCTCACAGGTCTCAAACCCATGTGGGTTTATCCTGCCGACAAAGTTATCTACACTGGTATGCAGGGAGAAAACAAAGTTGGTAAGATCGGTCTGATGTTCTACAACGATTATACCTGGGGCTCAAATGCCATCACTCCCGCCTATCACCCGACTGCTGATGGTGGCCAGGTGATGTTTGCTGAGTTGCAGATCGTCTTCCCCGTCGGCGGTGTCGGCAATGAAAACGATGTGACTCCCACTGTTACCAGCATGTTGAACCAAAACTACCCCAATCCTTTCAACCCCACCACCACAATTAGCTTCAGCCTTCCGGCTGCTACACATGCCAACCTGAGCATTTTCAATGTGAAAGGCCAGCTTGTGAAGACCCTTGCTAATGGCGAACTGGGATTTGGAAGCCATTCCTATGTCTGGAATGGAACCGACAACAACGGCAGTGCCGTTTCCAGCGGTGTCTATTATTACAGACTGAATGCCGGTAACCAAACCGAAACCAGAAAGATGGTGATGGTCAAGTAAGACCCGAACCTTCAGCTAATATAAACCCCGGATACTCTCCGGGGTTTTTTTATGAGTGAGGATGCGTCTTCCTGACGCAATTCGGGAAAGCATTTGTCTCATTGGAATTCAAGGCGGCAACCTTAGATCTGCCTTTAATACAATACAATTACGCCGCCTTGGACTTCAAATCGTATAACCATCTCCCAGCTTCGTACCTACTCATCTGGTCACTCGTTTCTTCCCTAATAGAAACGCATGAGATACCCCTGTGACACCCATGATCTTACATGGGTGTCACATGGGTGTCACATGGGTGTCTCATGCGTGTCGAATAAGATTGCAATTAGTTAGCATCACTTCAAAATCAGAAAACCTGCCACAAGAAACGGCGAACCCTCCTGCCATACAAATAATCCCCGAATTGGAACGCAAATGGTATTCATAGAGCCTAACAATATGAGGATATCAATGCTACAAATAACCGATACTGCCTATAATTTCTTGCTCCGAAAGAGCAAGCTATACTACTCGCAAAACAGGCTTCCACGCTTGATATTAACCGTGAAAAGCTGTAGTGGAGCCCGCTTTGCCATTTGTTATGATAAGCAACGTGAGGAAGATCAGATCCTCCGTCACCGGGATCTCATGATCCTGGTTAGCCCAAGTTTAGTTCAGGAATATGAGGGGTTCGAACTCGATACAGAGGAGTATTTCTTTGCTCCCAGAATCCTGATCAAGCCCTTTAGAAACGAGTTCAAATGCGATTGTGATTCGAAATGTAATAAAGAGGTTAATGGATGAAGCCTAGTACTCTGTGTTTGATCATCATGGTATTGCTGTTTGGGAGCCTTCTGCAAGCAGCTCCTCACCAATATCTTCCCGTTCAGGCTGTGCAGCCGGACGGGGCAACCATCAATATCTTCGCCTCGGGAGACGAGTTTCATAACTGGTTCCACGACGAGAATAACTATACGATAGTCCGGGCGGAAGATGGCAGCTATGTCTATGCTGAGGCCTCTGGCAGGTCTTTGGTTGCTGGCTCTTTGCTGGTGGGCAGAGATAATCCTGCCTCCCGTTCGCTTCCCATGGGCTTGAATCTATCTCAGGAAGAGATTCGCACCAAGTATGCCAGAAACTCTTCTATACGGGATTACTCCAATGGACGCAGCCCTCACACCGGGCAGTTTAACAACCTGGTGGTCTTCATCAAGTTTGCCGATAGTCCGGATTTTACTCAGCCTATCACCACCTATCAAACGATGTTCAATGATGCCACACCGGGTGCAAATTCCATGAAGAACTACTTTGCGGCAGCTTCATATCAGCAGCTAAGCGTGGATTCATTCTTTTATCCCGAGCCCAATGGCACGGCTATTGTGAGCTACACAGACGTTCATCCCAGAGCCTATTTCAGCCCCTATTCTGCCTCAAATCCCAAAGGCTATAATCCTGATAATGACGACAGAACCATCCGTGAACACACTCTGCTGGCAAATGCCATTGCAGCCATTGCTCCCAGCATCCCGGCCAGCCTGGATCTGGATGGTGATGACGATGGCTATATCGATAACGTCTGTTTCATTATTCAGGGCTCGACCGATGGCTGGGCAGAATTGCTTTGGCCGCATCGCTGGACTCTTTATGCAGTGGATGCTTATCTTCAGGGTGCACTAGTCTGGGATTTCAACTTCCAGTTGGAGAATTCGCTGTCATCCAGCGGAGCTTCCGTCTTATCTCATGAGATGTTCCACTCCTTGGGTGCTCCGGATCTGTACCGCTATGAAGATAACACGATTACACCAATTGGTGGCTGGGATCTGATGGCATCCAATTCTAATCCACCCCAGCACATGAGCGTGTGGATGAAATACCGCTATGGACAGTGGGTTCCCGCTCCACCAATGATCACCGAGAGCGGCGAGTACACACTCTCACCGGTTGCTACCAGTTCCACAAACAATATCTACCGGATCCCTTCCTGGCGCTCCAACGAGAGCTACATAGTGGAGTATCGCAAAGCCGATACTATGTATGATACCACCTTGCCGGGTTATGGCTTGCTGGTTTATCGCCTGGATACCCGCGAAAATGGTAATGCCGGGGGACCTCCGGATGAACTTTATATCTATCGGCCAGATGGATCCAATACCACAACCAATGGAATCCTTTCCCAAGCTGCTTTCTCAGCAAATTCCGGCCGTACGATGATCAACGAGACCACCTCTCCGAATGGTTTCTTGGGAAACAACGCCTCGGGAGGCTTGAATCTGTTTGAAGTAAGCCAAATGGGCGAGACTATCAGCTTTAGGGTAAAGATTTCCGATGTTCAGGTAACCCAGCCCAAAGGAGGGGAGACCTGGTTTTATGGAACCAATAAGACTATCACCTGGAAGGCCAAGAATGGCTTGGGCAGCGTCAAGATAGAATTCAGTAGCGATGGTGGGGAAAACTGGTCGGTAGTAACAGCTTCCACTCTGAATAATGGCACATATAACTGGCAAGGGCTGCCTCTGGTGGATAGTGCGGAATGTCACATCAGAATTACTCATCTGACCACCGGGCAGATGGATTCAAACTACTATCCCTTCGAAATCATCAGCCAGGTTGCCATACCCACGCCCGTGTTCCCGGTCAATGGTCAGCTAGACGCCCCTACCAATCCTCTCCTCAGTTGGGATTTGGTGAGCGGAGCCACTGGGTATCACCTGCAAGTATCTACCGATCCTGGTTTTAGCAGCTATCTGGTGAATTTGATTGGCACTCCCAGCAACAGCTATCGGATGAGCGGGCTGCAACCCTTTAGCACATACTATTGGAGAGTTGCCACTCAAAGCGATATGGGAGATGGCCCCTTCTGCGATGATCATAGTTTTACCACTGGTCAGATTACAGAACTGCCCGCCGTACCACAATTGGTCAGTCCGGCAAACTATGCCACCAGCTTGCCGATGAACCCCAGCTTTAGCTGGACATCTTCCTATCTGGCAGAAAGCTATAGAATTCAAATCTCTACCAGTCCCTATTACTCGACTATAGCTCAAGAGGCGGAGAACCTCCCGGAACCCAGCTATCAAGCTGCTGCCCTGGCTCCCAACACCACCTATTTCTGGAGAGTAAGCTCCCATAATCCGGCAGGATACAGCAACTTCACCACCAGCCGGAGATTCACTACCGGCAATACGGTGGCGGATGAAGATGATCAAGCTCCTCCTGCTATAGATAGACTGGCACAGAACTACCCCAATCCTTTTAACCCCAGCACGACCATCAGTCTGCAGGTAAAGGCTATCGGCCAGCCCTTGCGACTGAAGATTTACAATACCAGGGGACAATTGGTGAGAACCCTGTTCGATGGATCTGCCCCCAGTCTGGAACTAAATCTTGTCTGGGATGGTAGAGACCAACTGGGTAATGTGGTTGGCAGCGGAATGTATCTGTACAGAATGGAGAGCGGCTCCTTTGTTGAGACGCGAAGAATGGTACTGATAAAGTAGCGAGCTCCCCGTTCTACAACCCCGTCCTTTGAAAATTAGCAGTCTCTCAACAAGACTGCTAATTTCTTTTTGCTTTTCTTTGGAGCTCGCTTATAATGTCGGTAGAAAATTAAGAAACCAAGGAGGTTCAAAATGAAACTCGTACCTTATCGCAAGGCTGACTACAGACCTATGAGCAATATGCTCAGCTTATTCGATGAGTTCTTCAACCGTTACTATGAGGATGACTCCAGCGATGAAAACTATCGTGCCATGGCTCTGGATATCGTGGAGCAAGACAAGGAGTTTGAGGTTTTGGCCAATTTGCCCGGTTTCAAGAAAGATGATATCAAGATCTCAGTGCATGAGAACCAACTGGTGATCGAGGCAAATTGCACCAAGAATCACGAAGAGCAACACGGCACCATCTACCGCTGCGAGAGATACAGCGGTTCCTATCGCAGATCGCTCTTGCTGCCCGAGAATGCTGAAGTGGGCAAGATCTCTGCCAAGATGGAAGATGGCGTGTTGAGCTTGAAGATTCCCAAGAAAGAACCGACTCCCAAAAAAGAAATCGTTATCGAATAAGAATACAAATGGTCTCCGAATGAGTCCCGTCCCAATTGTGGAACGGGACTCTTTTTGCTTCTCCCGCTTTTTTCTTGACCGAATGAGGCTTTATGCCAAGCTGGCTTGAAGACTAAGTTCGAGGTTAACTATATGTCCAAAAAGCCATACAAGCAAGAGAAAAAACCGCTCAAAGACAGCAGCCTGAAAGCCCTGCAGAGTGATTCCAAACCACTCATTGATCAACGTTACACTCCCTGGATCATGGCAGCAATGCTGGTTTTGATAGTAAGCTTGATATACTTCCCGGTCGCTTTTGGCGGCAAGGCTCCCATTGCCTCTGATATCACTCAATGGCAGGGGGCAGCAAAGACTATAATAGATTACAATAAAGAGAATAAAGATACCGCTCTCTGGACTCCCAATATGTTTAGCGGAATGCCAGCCTATATGATCTCATTTCCCACAAGATACCCCTTCCTGGAAAGCGTTACCAAGCTCACGGACAAGGTGATTAACTGGCGGATATTCCTGCTTATCATAGGTGGTTTGGGCATCTTTGTTTTGCTAAGGTATCTGAAGCTGGATCCCTGGGTGGCCTTTATGGGAGCTGTGGCTTTCATCTTCAGTTGCCACTGGGTGGGCTTGATCGAGATCGGACACAACACCAAGTTCCGTGCCATCATGTATATTCCCTGGGTGATCTGGGCGCTGTTTCGGCTGAAAGATAAGAGGGACGTCCTAAGCCTGGGCTTGATGGCCACTTTTCTGATTACTCAACTGAGGGAGAATCATCCCCAAATCAGCTATTATCTCTACCTCTTTGTGGGTATGTATTGGGTATATGCACTCATCGAAGCCTTTAAAAGTAAAGAACTAAAGAGATTCGGCATCTTCACTCTGCTCCTGGGCTTGGCCTTTGGACTCACTGTTTTAGCAGTTATGAATCCCTATATGAGCACCATGGAATACAGCCACTATACAATGAGAGGCGGCTCGGCAGGTTTGGACAAAGCCTATGCCCAGAGCTGGAGCTTCCATCCTCTGGAGATTATCGGCTTCATCATTCCGGATTTCTTTGGCGGAATCAACAATAACTATTGGGGCTACATGCCCTTCACCCAGATCTACAATTACTTTGGATTGGTGGTGTTGGCACTGGGATTCCTGGCGCTGATGGGGCGTCACAAACGCTATGCCATCTTCCTCTGGATCAGCTCTGCTCTCTTTACTATCATGAGTTTTGGAGAGTTTGCGCCCTTAATCAGCGATCTGCTGCTGAAGTATCTGCCCTATTTCAATAAGTTCCGGGTGCCATCCATGATACTGACAATGACCCAGATACTAGCAGTAATTCTGGCAGCTCTGGGAATGGACAACATACTTTCGGCTGAAGGAACTCAGAAGGACAAGCTCAGCAAGCTCTTGTTCCGGCTATTCTGGATCTGCGGCGCTCTTTTTATGGCCTGGCTGCTTCTTTCCAAGACGGTCTTCCGGTCTCTGCCCTTTGTGAACGAAAGCACTCTGCAAGATCTGATCACGAACTACAAGCTCACAGATATTCCAGAGGAGTACAAGCTGGAGCGCTTGAACCTGCTCTTCAAGAGCGGTACTTTGAGCTTGCTCTTCCTCACAGTATCAATGGGATTGGCTTACCTCTACAGCGTTAAGAAACTTGGCAGAGCTGTGTTCATCTGGCTAGTCACTATTGTTATCTTCATTGATCTGTGGATTTACACAGGAAAGCACCTCCAAGAAGTGGAAAAGCCAGCGGAACATCAGAAGCGCTTTGAGATGACGGATTATGACCAGTTCCTACTGCAGGATAAGACAAACTACAGAATCTATCCTTTCAATACCGGCAGGATCCGCCCCGGAGGGGAGTGGGCTTACTATCACCAGACCATAGATGGCTATTCTGCTGCTAAACTTAAGCGTTATGACGACATTCTCAAGATAGTCAATGGAGATGCTGCCAAACAGACTCAAGGCGAATTTGTGCGTTATCTGATGAATCTCATGGAGAAGCAATCAGAGAGCCGCACACCTGTTTTGGACATGCTGAATGCCAAGTATATCCTTTTCCCGGATTCCTTGCCCGGCACTCAGTATCTAAACAAGATCGATCAGGTCTTTGCCGGCTCTGCCAATATGCACATCTTCAAGAATAACACAGCTCTCCCCAGAGCATGGTTTGTGAAACAGCAGAGTCAGATTGCGTCTCCAGATTCGATCCTTTCGATATTGCAGGGAGGAGCATTTGATCCTTCCCAAACAGCATTGGTGGAAACAAGCGACGCTCTGGTGAGTGCAGGGGACAGCCTTTCTGTGGGAACAGTTCAGCAGCTTAGCCACACTCTGCACAAGCTGGAGTATACATTGCAAGCTCCGGGAGCAGGCTATCTTGTGCTCTCTGAAGTCTATTATCCGGCTGGCTGGAAAGCTTATCTGGATGGCAAGGAAATTCCTATCTTTGCAACCAATTACATACTCCGCGGTCTAAAAATCCCCGCAGGGGAGCATAAGCTGGAGCTGGTCTTTGCACCGGAATCTTACAAACGGAGTCTGACCCTGAGTTTGCTGGGTATCTTACTCACGACTCTTGCTGTTTTGGGGGGAGGATTCCTGAGCCGTAAAAAAAGATTGACACAAGAGATAAGGCCACAAGACTGACAGAATACTATGAAGATGACGAAAAGAGGTTACTATGGATAATGGCAGCTGTGCAGATAGCAGAGGCTTGTTTTCCGGACTCAGTGAAGAAGTGGTCGATGAACTGACCAGGGATTTGCCACGGATCAAGGTACAGCGGGGTGAATCCATTATCGCAGAACATACTCACGGAGATAGTCTCTTCTACATCTGCAAGGGAAAAGTTGAGATCAGTAAAAGCCTGAAAGATGCAGAAACACCTCTGGCACAGCTATCCATCCTGGAACCGGGGGATTGCTTTGGAGAGATGTCCATTATCAACGATGCTCCCCGCTCTGCCACCGTGATAGCCCTGGATGACGTAGAGGTGCTGGCCATCCCCCGTAAAGTCTTCATGGATCTCACTTTCTCACATCCTGTCGTGATGTACAACCTAATCCAGACAATCTCCGGGCGTCTGCGCAGCACTAATGACAGATTTACCGAGCTAATGAACCAGATGATCAGTAAAAACCGTCTGGAAGCCATCGGTATGGCCGCCAGCAAGATCATCCATGACCTCAAGACTCCGCTCACAGTGATAGTCCTCACTGCTCAGCTTCTGGAAAACCTCTACCCCAACAGCTCTGAATTTACCGATAGTATTATAAAGCAAACCAAGCAAATAGATCTCCTGGTGCGGGAAATCCTCGATTTTGCCAAGAACAACGAGGGTCAGCCCATGATTCAGAAGGTGGATCTGGATCTGTTTTTCAAAGAGATCAAGACCAGCTATGGCGCATCTTTGCAAGGACGCAGGATCGAATTCATCATTGAAAACAACGTGCGAGAGTACGTTCACTTTGATGAGATGAAGATCAAGCGGGTCTTACTCAATCTTCTCCGAAATAGTTCCGAAGCCATCGCCGAAGAAGGCGAGATCAGGATTATTACCAATCTGGCCAGCAACTGGTTACAGATCAGCGTGAGCGATAATGGCAAGGGGATTCCGGATAAGATCAAAGACGAGCTCTTTAAACCTTTTGTAACGGAAGGGAAAGCGCATGGCACCGGGCTGGGATTGGCAATATGCAAGAAGCTGGTGCAGGAGCATAAAGGCAGGTTGGAGTATATTCCCGTGCAGCCTCATGGATGCCGTTTTGATATCCGACTTCCTCAGTCTGCTAAATAGAACGCGGATGGCCGGATCTGCGGGATAGAACTCTGAGAACCTAATTTACCTGATTTGCCTGATGATAGAACGCTGATAAAGCAGATGATTATGATTAACGCTGATTTAGCTCTTTTTCACGCAGATTACGCAGATCTTCAAGTTTAGAAATCCGGATTGGACGTCGTGTCCATTAACCGCTTGCGGCCATCCAATATCACCATTCCACCACCTGGTTCGGCACGCATTTGAAACGCAAGTTATACCCATGTGACACGCATGAGTTTACATGGGTGTCACATGGGTGTCTCATGGGTGTCTCATGGGTGTCGCACCTGAGAGCAGTGAGCAGTGAGCAGTTACGGAAATAAAAGCTTGTCAAAATAGCGGCTCCAGTTTCTTTGGTTCTACTAATCAATTTATGGATGGTGAAAGATGTCAAGAATATGCGATATATGCGGAAAAAGCGCCCAAGTGGGCAACAATAGAAGCCACGCTCTCAATGCTACAAAGCGTCGTTTCTATCCCAATCTGCACGAGATTCGTGCTGAGCTGAACGGTACAGTCAAGCGTGTCAAGCTTTGCAGCTCCTGCCTCAAGGCCAATAAAGTGCGCAAAGCTGTCAGTTGATCACCGGGACGATATTATAAGCATATAATTATCAGAGCTGTGCATCGACCGATGTGAGGCTCACACATTTTGGGAATAGCGCAGTGCTCTGTTCCCATTTTTGCATTCTGGAATTAAAGGTGGAATCTGATGCAAATAGAAGAAATTCATCGTAGAGTGCTGGATAGTTCGCAAGTTCTGGATGAGTTGCGAGCTTCCATTTCCCGGGTGATTGTCGGTCAGGATGAGATAATATCCAAGCTTATGATCGGCATTCTGGCGGGCGGACATGTGCTTGTGGAAGGTGTTCCAGGTTTGGCAAAGACTCTGATTATCAGCACTTTGGCCAAAGCCATGGAGACAAGTTTCAAACGTATTCAATTCACTCCAGACCTACTTCCTGCCGATATCACAGGTACCTTGGTTTACAATCAGAAGACGGGAGAATTCACTGCCAAGCAGGGGCCGATTTTTGCCAATTTTATCCTGGCAGATGAGATCAACCGGGCACCTTCCAAGGTGCAATCTGCTCTTTTGGAAGCTATGCAGGAACATCAGGTAACGATTGGTGATACCAGTTATCGTCTTCCGGAGCCCTTCTTTGTGATGGCTACCCAGAACCCGATTGAACAGGAAGGGACTTATCCTCTGCCGGAAGCGCAGGTGGATAGGTTCATGCTAAAGCTCAAGATCAAGTATCCCAGCCTGGACGAGGAACGTCTCATTCTGGATCGCATGGTTGTAGAGCAGGATATCAAGATAGATCCGGTGATCAAGCCGGGTAACCTGGCGGAGATGCGCAAGGTAATAGATGACATCTATATGGAAGCCAAGCTGAAAGATTATATTCTGCACTTGGTGCAAGCCACGCGCCATCCGGAAAGATACCCCAGGCTAGGCAGCCTGAAAGGTCTCATCGAGTATGGAGCTTCTCCCCGTGCCGTGATCTATATGGCCAGAGCAGCCAAAGCAAATGCCTATTTGGAGCATAGAGGCTATGTGATCCCAGACGATATCAAGATGATAGGCAAGGACGTGTTGCGGCACCGCATCATCCTTTCCTATGAAGCAGAAGCGGAGCAACTCAGCCCCGAAGAGATAGTAGCCCGGATATTCGACGAGATTGAAGTTCCATAATGCAAACCCAAAGTCCTGCTGAAATACTCAAGCGGATTCGCAAGATAGAGATTCAGACCAAGGGAGTGGTGCAGGAACTCTTTTGTGGTGAGTATCACTCCTCCTTCAAAGGTCAGGGTCTCGAGTTTGCGGAGGTACGGGAGTATCAGCCCGGAGATAGTTACAAGAGTATAGATTGGAATGTCTCTGCCCGGTTTGGCGTTCCCTATATCAAGAAGTATCAGGAAACCAGAGAGCTGAACGTTTTCTTTATCATAGACTCCAGTGCTTCTTTGGATTTTGGCACTCGGGTAGCTCTGAAACGCGAACGCCTGGCAGAGATCGCAGCAGTGCTCTCCTTTTCTGCCTTGTCCAATAATGATAAAGTGGGTCTGATAATGTATTCAGACAGGCTGGAGAAGTATCTGCCACCCAAGAAAGGCAGGAACAGCGCTCTGAAGATTCTCCGGGAGATTCTGTATCATGAATCGGGCTCTGTGAAGACAAATCTTTCCGGTGCTTTCGAATATGCCGGAAGAATGCTGCGTAAACGTTCGATTGTCTTTGTTCTCTCGGATTTCTTTGATCTGCATTACGAGAGAGAACTGAAGATTCTGGCCAAGAAGCACGATGTGATTGCCTTGCAGATCCTGGATCAGGCTGATCTGGAGCTGCCGGATGCTGGGATCCTGGAGCTACGTGATCCCGAGACAGGCATGGCATTAACTGTAAACAGCTCTTCACCTCTAATCAGAAAGAACTACAGCCTTAGGGTGGAATCCGAACAGAAGAAGCTGCTGCAGAACCTGAAGACTATGAATGTGGATCATGTGAGAATATGCAGCAATGATGATTATGTTCAGGCGCTGCGTCAGCTCTTCGCCAAACGTTCCCGGATAAAGGGTGGCCGAAGATAACATGAACCGGATAGCCTGGCTTGTTGTTGTGTGCTTGCTGCTGGTTAGCTCAGTGCTCTCAGCGCAGATATCTCAGGAGCTGGTGGGAGTGGATTCTCTCACAGTGGGTTCACGCTTCAAACTCATGGTCAAGGCCGATTTTGCCATAAACAAGCTGGTCATCCCGGATAGCCTGAGTGACTTTGCTGTGGTGGATAGCTATCGCAACACCAGGGACGAGGCGGTACCATTTATCGAGCTCACTATTGTGCCTTTAAAAACGGGTTCTCTCAGTTTCCCTCAGCTTGAGGTGCAACCTGTGATCTCGGCATCTTCAAAGGTCTATACGGATAGATTCAGGGTAAACGTGCTCAGTGTCCGCCCGGAGAATGACGATAAACTGAGAGACATCAAGAATCCCAAGCGTTATAAATGGCAGAAAGCCTGGTGGGTTTATCTCATAGCTTTGTTACTTGCCCTGGCTGGTGCTGCATATCTGGTGGCAGAAAGATTACAGAACAAGACCAAGCCCAAGCGGATCGAGACCATTCAGGCTCTGGAGAAGAAGCCGCTGATTCTGCAACCCTGGGAGCTTGCTCTGCAAAACCTTGACCGCCTGCTTGCCCTACACTTGCTCCAGAAGGGAGAGGGAGTGGAGTTCCATTTCCGTCTGGCGCAGATACTCAGACAATATCTACAGCAGGTTTACCGGCTGCCGGCTCTGGAAATGACCACCCGGGAGATCAGCGATGCTCTTTCCGCACTAAAGCTGAGTCATGTGAGTGAGCTTCGGAGCTTCCTGCAGGATTGTGACCTGGTCAAATTTGCCAGGCAAGACATTGATGAGATCGGCACTGATTCCAGAGTTAGCTGGCTCCGGGGATATCTGCAGAAGCAGAACCCTTTGACTAACAGAATCTCCACACCAGAGGTAGAACATAGTGATCAGACTGGCTGAACCCTGGTTTCTTCTGGCGTTACTCCTCGTTCCTCTCTATCTGTATCTGGAATTGAGAGTTAGGGAGAAAAGCAGGATCAGACTGCCCTTTTCCAGGCTGGATATTCTGAGCACTCTGGTAAGACCGGGGAGATTCTGGCGCTATTTCTTCCTGGTTCTGAACTGCCTGTTAATTACCAGTTTGGCTATTGCTTTAGCAAGACCGCAGTGGGGAAGAGGCATCCGCGATATCAGCCAGAGAGGCGTGGATATCGTGATCTCAGTGGATGTGAGTGGCTCAATGCTAGCTATGGACTTTGCTCCCGATAATCGGCTTGGAGCAGCAGTAGCTGTTGCCAAAGACTTCATAGGCAAGCGGCCTAACGATCGTTTCAGCCTGGTTGCTTTTTCCGAATACGCCATCACTCAGAGTCCACTTACTTTCGATCATCAAGCCATGCTAAACCAGCTTGATAAACTGGAAGTCAACGCTGAAGCCTCGGGCACTGCCATAGGGATGGGCTTGGCAAAAGCTGTAGCACGGCTGCAGGATTCCAAGGCTAAGTCCAAGCTCGTTATCCTGATAACCGATGGTGTGAACAATTCCGGTGAGATCGATCCCATCAGTGCTGCCAGGATGGCTAAGGCTCTGGGAGTGAAAGTCTATACGATCGGAGTGGGCACTAATGGCCTGGTAAATTTCCCCTTTGCTCATCCGCTCTTTGGGATTCAATATCAGAGAGTGAGGATTGAGCTGGATATAGAAACTTTGGATAAGATAGCTGAGATCACCGGTACCGGAAAGGCTGCTTTGGCCTCGGATGCTGCTCAGTTCCGAGCCATACTACGAGAGATTGATCAGATGGAGAAGACCGAGTATCGGGTGAAGCTCAATTACAACTGGAGTGATAGATTTCAGGCTTTTCTGTGGATAGCTCTGCTCCTCCTGCTAATAGAATTATCCTTAAAGCTCCTTGTGATACCCAAGCTTCCGGAGTAGAATTATGCGCTTTGCACACACTTGGGTACTATTCCTCCTTCTCCTCCTGGTTCCTTTGGCATACTTGTTATGGGTGCAAAAAGATAGAAAGCTGAAACGCTTCACAGCTTTTGCCGATGCCAGGTTCTTCTCTCACTACCTGGCCGGATTCTCACCATTTTACTCCAGTCTCAAGGTGGTATTGAGGCTAGTGGCACTGGCTATGGTCATTCTGGCAGCAGCTGGTCCTCAGTGGGACTATGAAGCATCTGAGCTGGAGACCAGCGGTCTGGACATCATTTTCTGTGTGGATATTTCCAGGAGTATGGATGCTACGGACATTGCTCCCAGCCGTTTGTCACGCGCAAAACTGCAGCTCTCCAGCTTCGTGGACGAACTTCAGGGGGATAGAATTGGCATCATTGCCTTTGCCGGGACAGCCAGCTTGGACTGCCCCCTCACAGACGATTATGAATCTGTGCAGATGGTGATTAGCAGCCTTTCCACCAATCAGGCGATCCGGATGGGCACAGATATCGGAGCTGCGTTGGATTTGGCTTCCAAGTCTTTTAACACAGGGCAGGGAAGCAAGATCCTGATCTTGATCTCCGATGGTGAAGATCTCGAAAAAGCCGCCCTCACTAAAGCCCGGAAAGTACACTCTGAGGGTATCACAATCTATAGCATGGGAGTTGGAACTGAGAACGGCACCAGAATCACCAATCCTGCCACCGGTGAGGAGAAGCTGAGCGTGTTGGATACAGCAACGCTTTCGCAGATCGCCTCAATTGGCAGCGGGCAATACTACTCCGTTAGTCCTGGTCAAAACGAGATAAAGCTTCTCTTAAGAGAGATCTACGGCAAGGAGAAAGGCTTTGTGGATGGACGCAGGGTTCACAGGCTCAAAGAGCAATATGGCTTCTTCCTGATTGGCGCTCTGCTGTTTCTGCTGTTGGAGATGCTGATCAGCCCCAACCGCAAGGATGTTAAGGTAGTAAAACCGGAGGTCTTGGATGGAGACTAAGAAGAAGCTGAGGCTTGCCGCCTGGCTGGCTCTCATCCCGCTAGTGTTTCTGCTGCTGGAGCTTCTCTTTGCACCCAAGCTTGGCCGCTCCAGCCTGGCAGAACTGCTCTTCAAACGCAATGCCATCAACTCTGCCTCCGAGCTCTATAGGAAGAACCTCAGTGGTAATGAAGCAGATTCTGTAGCTTCGGCCAACTTTGCCAAGACTCTGTATAAAAAGGGGGAGTACAGTGCTGCACAGGATAGCCTGCAGCAACTGCTCCGTAATGAAAACCCCGGCACAGACCTACTCTATGATATGGGAAACATAGCCTTTCAACAGGAGAAGTATCAGGAAGCGCTTGACTACTACAAACAGGCTCTCTTGCGCAATCCCGCAGACTACAACCTCAAAGCCAATTATGAACTCGCACTCAGAAAGTTGAATCAGGATAAACCTCCGCAACCAAAACCAGAAGATAATGAGGACGAGCAGAAGGAAGACCAGCCAGAGACCAGTAACCAGGAAGATATTAAAAACCTCCTGGACGCTCTTGATCAGAAGGAATCCCTGGATCGGCAGAATCAGCAGCAAGAACAGGACAGTGGAGTTCGTAACTGGTGGTAAGATGAGACGGCTGCTTCTGGCTCTGCTCTGTTTCCTTTCATTTAGTCTGCTTATAGCTGATATCCGGGTGATGAGCTCCGTGAACCGCAGTGCAATCAGTCTGGATGATCAGTTGCAATACACTATCAGAATCAGCAGCAATTCCTCCTTGCGCCCCAAGGAACCTGCGGCTCCCAGTATAGAAGGCTTTAGCTTTCGAAACATGTATAGCAGCAGCTCTCAGCAGACCTCCTTCATCAATTTCCAGCGCAGAGTTGAGATAAGCGTTGAATACGTCTATATCTACATACCTACACGGCTAGGTCGCTTTGTGATTCCAGCGCAGACTATAGTCGTTGATGGAAAGAGCTATAGAACTCCTGAACACGTAGTTAATGTGGTAACCGGAACCAGCACCAGAAACCCCAGATCATACAGTCCCAGAAGTCCTTTTGGGTGGGATGAACCGGATGTTGCGCCGGATTTTGGCCGCTCTCTGGACGATATCTTCCTGCAAAGCATTCCTGCCTCGTCAACTGTGTATAAGGGAGAGCCGGTGATCGTATCCTACTATGTCTATTCCGGTTCACCCCTGGGATCATTTCAACTGGATAATGAAGAAGACTATCCCGGCTATGGCAAATCTGTCTTTTATCAACCGGATAAGCTAGATCTGGAGCGGGTGCAGCACAACGGCCGGACTTACAACCGTGCCCTTATCAAACGCTTGGTGTTGTCTCCTCACAATGTGGGCGCTATCAAAGTTCCCGTTCTCTCCGGTTCCGCCCGTCTATACAGCCTGGGATATCAAAGCAGGACTCTCCGTTCCAGCCCATCTCAGATCACCGTTCTACCGCTGCCGGAAACCGGCAGACCGCTGGATTTCAGTGGTGCAGTGGGCAGATTCAGAGTTTCAGAAAACCCTGGTGTCAGGCAGACAAGTGTGGGAGAAGCCATCACCTACAGCCTCATCATTGAAGGCAGAGGCAATTTCAACCAATTCCTGGTGCCCAGTCCCTCAGGGAATGCTAGGTTCCGGATCTCCAAACCCCAAGTGGCGGATAACCTCACGGCAGGTGTGGAAGGCCGCAGAACCGTTTTATACACAATCCTGCCTCAGGAGGCAGGTGCCTTCACTCTTCCTGCCATCCGCTTCAGTTGGTTCGATTCGGAGAGCGGAAGCTACAAGACTTTCGAGAGCCGTCCTCAGGAAGTAGTGGTGAAGCCTTCCAGTGTGCTGAGCCAATTCACTGAGTTTCTGGGAGGAGATAAGAGCCGCAAGATGGACGGACTGCTCCAGAAAACCAGATATCGGGATTATTCACTCTTCACTGGCAGCATCTGGTTTTGGCTGGTAGTGGTTGCAATCTTAGCAGCAGTGCTGTTTTCTGCCTATTTGGCTTATCGTGACTCTCTGAAGACCAAGAATCCAGCCCGCTATGCCAAGCTTCAGGCCGAGCAAGCTCTCAGCAAGCATTTTCTCAAGGCCAGAGAGTCTGCCCAGAGGCTTTCTCTGGATTTCTATCATCATGCCGAAGCCGGGATCATGAGCTTCCTGGCGGAACGCTACAAGCTATCCAATCGCCTTTCCAGCAAAGAAAAAATGGATCAACTCACCGAGCTGGGCATCCGTGAAGATATTCGAGACAAGCTGGATCTCTTCCTGGCACACTGCCTTGAAGCAAAGTATATGCCGGTTGAAGCTGACGCCGCCAGTATTAGTGACGATCTGAAGCGCCTGGAAGAGCTGGTGAGGCTGTTGGTGGACAGCAAGCGGAGTAAACTCACATGAGAAAGCTGATCCTGGTATTACTAGCCCTCATTGCTTTCACCTATTCCTGGGCTCAGGTGCAGCCCCGGACAGATTATACCAAGCTGCTCACCGAATTGGAACTACAAGCCAAGCAGGGAGTTCAGGATCCAGATCTGTATTACAACATGGGAGTGTGCCACTACCATCTCAATCAGCTAGCCCTTGCCAAGCTGAACTTCCTGCGCACTCTCAGATTGAACTCCGCTCACAAACAGGCTCAGCATAATGTTGCCTTCATCAGACAGCTCTCTCCCGATCAGGATCTTTACCCTGAACAGCAGTTTATCCAGCGTTTGTTTTATAGACTTTACGACTGGTTCAACCTCAACCGCCTTGCTTTGGGAATTCTCCTTTTCCTCGTTCTATCAGGGCTCTGCCTGCATTGGCTCTTGCGCTATGATCCCCAGAAGGAAAAAGGACTTCCCGTTCTGCTGCTCTCGATTTCCTGCCTCTTTCTGCTATTGTTCATCGGAACGACTATCGTGAAAGCTTACCGCATGGAACACAACAACAAAGCCGTGATTGCCTATGATAACTGCCTTCTCTTGGAAGAGCCGGATCCGGCATCCAGTTCGGGGCGCACCGTAAGCTCTGCCCTAATGGTTATCGCAGCAGAAACACAAGGCGACTTCACCCGGATCATTCTCCCGGATGGCACGGGGGCCTGGGTAAAAACCGATGCAATCTTGAGAGTGGTTCCTTCAAAGCTTCAATAGTTTACGCACGAACCTCTGCTCTCCTGTTCGCATCTCAAGTATATACAAACCAGTTCCACCCTGGAAGTCTATCGTGTAGTTATGCCCACCTCTTGCCATATCAGGTTGATATGCTTCATACACCACTTGTCCCTTGATATTGTAAAGTTTGAATTGCACCGGAGCTTTTTCGGCAAGCTCATAGAGACAGGATAGACTGCTCCCAAATGGATTGGGGAAGGCAGACACCAACCTGGTATAATGCAAATCCGGAGGTGGAAGCTCCGGTCCGCCCTCGGGAATCACCAGCTCTATGGGGCCAAAGTGCTGGTTGCTTCCATCCAGAGCGAGGGATTCCAACCAATAGTTCTGCCTGCCGGAAAGCTCGGGGTAAGGATCCTCAAAACTATAGTGGAGTGTTTGAGAAGATGTGCCGGAAGCCTGGATTATGATTGAATTGATCTTGAGGGCTTGATTCAGGATAGGAAGCTCACAGCGGTAGATATTGTAACCCAAAACCTGAGTCTCACTGGCTGTCACCCAGTTCAGGGTAGCTGCTCCGTTCCAGATGGCAGTGAATGAACTAAGTTCGACCGGCAAGGTGACCTCTTCTGCCTCAAAGAAATCCAGGATCTGGTTCAGCAGATTGGCACGCGTATTGGGGAAGATTCCATCACTCAGCTCTGCCAGAGCATAGCTCATCACAAAGCTGCGCTGGTCGTAGGCTCCCTCAGAGATCACAGCCACCGAACCATAGTCCGACTCGGTGAAGGCAGTGGCGGCTTGAGCCCGGAGGGGGTAAATGAGGTCTATAGTAGTGTTATTCACCTGATTGCTGGCACTGAAGAGCATCCCGGAGGTCGGAAGCGGAGAGTGTCCAGCCAGCCCATCAATCACATTAGTGCTGCCATCCACGGCATAATCAATTCCTAAAAGAGGCCAGAGTATATCATCAGCACCTTCTCCACCTCCCAAATCCGGCATGTAGTAACCAATATCCCAGCCCAACACGTCTCCTCCTTCCAGATAGAGCCTGCCACCGGATTCCAGATACTCCCGGATAGCGTTGAACAAAACCGGTTCACTGAGCCGGAAGATGCTTCCTCCGGGAGTGCCAAAGCTCAGGAAGACCATATCAAAGCTCAGGAAAGAGCTGGGAAATGCTGTTCCATAGACCACGGGGTAGCTCAGGCTTTGCAAAGTGTTGCGTATATAGGTTCCGCTCAGGTCTCTGGCTCCGGAGCTTGCTTCCCAGACATATACACCACCATTGTGGATCAGAATGGAAAAGCTCAGATTTGCACCACTGATTATTGGCTTATCAGCTACGGTAGAAAGAGTAAAGCTCACATATTGGGACTGCGCCAGGGGATCAACGGTTATCCAAAAGACATTGCTCAACGGCAGATAACCATCTGCAGGAATGGACGCTACATAGCTTGGATCGCTGATGGTTACCAGGGGATTTGTGCTACTAAGGGTGAAGGTGGCATCATCGGCTCCCACTCCCCAGGAGAAGTTCCTGATCAGCAGAGATAAAGAGAAACTCTCGCCCGGTTCCACTGCCCGATTCATATTATCGTCATTGGGCTGCACCGAGCCGATTACGCCCAGATGCAGCTCCTGATCCAGCACGGGATCAACAGCAGTTAATGCACTCAACGCATTGATCTTGCCTTCTCCCAGCAAGTTCTCCTTACCAGGATTGAGATAGTCAATATCATCTGCACTGGCAACCAATTGATGGATTATCTCTTCCTGAGTCCAGCCAGGATTGTAGCTCTTGACCAAAGCCATTGCCGCAGAAGCCACGGGAGAAGCATAGGAGGTGGCCGGACCAATTGTGGAGTAACCGGTTCCGGAAGTTGAGACCACGCTCTGACACGGTGCAGCAAGATCCACATAGCCTCCAAAATTGGAGCCAGACCATCTGGTACCATCATTATTAAGCGCTGCAGTTGCCACCACATTCTGATAGGCAGCAGGGTAAATGGGAATGCTATTGTTGCTGTTCCCCGCTGCTGCCACGATGATGGCCCCCAGAGAATAAGCATAGTCGATAGCAAGTTGTCCGGCTTGAGAGTAACCGGTGCTGCCCCAACTGCAATTGATGATATCCGCTCCATTGTCAGCAGCATAGACAATGGCTTCATAGCCGCGGTAGATGGAACTGGTGGCTCCGGGAGGGCTGCAGGAAATTGCCATTAGTTTGGGGTTCCAGGAAAGCGATGAGGTGCCGATGGCATTATTTGTGCGAGCCCCTGCCAAGCCTGAAACTCTGGTGCCATGACTGCCCGGATCTGTGGGATTATTGGCTTGATTACCCGCCAGATCCAGCATGAAATCCCAGCCGATCAGATCGTCCACAAAGCCGTTCCCATCATCATCCAGACCGTTGATATCGCCGGCATCCATCACCCAAGTGGTGCCGTTATGATACATTGTGTAGCCATTGCTATTAGAATCCTCGCCCAGGTTGTGCCAGACGTTTTCTGCCAGATCCACGTGATCCCAGCGCATACCGGTATCCACGATGGCAATGAGCACAGGATCAGGATTCGAGCCGCACTTGTGTATAGACCAGGCTGCTTCTGCAGACATAGAAGGGAAATTCAAACACTCTGCATAGCGGGGATCATCCGGTGTATCTAGTGTTTCGTGGATATATAGTGGTTCTGCAAAGTCCAAATGCGGATCTCCCGATAGAGCATTGATGATTGCCAGGGGACTGATGGCGGGATCGAAGCTCAGCTCATAAACCAGACTCAGGGCATGGGCTGCCTCGCTTCTCTGCCTGGGACTAAAGCGTGTCTTGATCTCTCTGATGCCGAGGCTCTGTAAACGGTTATCCAGGCTGGATATCCCGGTGCCTTGATTAATGCGTGATATCTGGGAGTAATACTCGTTCTTCAGTTTGATAGAAATCTTCCCAGGTTCATAATTCCCAGCTGAGAGTGCTCCAAGCTCAAGAACAAAAATGCTAAGGATCAGGATCAGACAGCTTTTCATCTCTCCTCCTTGTGGTTACAGGATCTCTTTGATATACTCTCTCATACCTCTGATGGGATTTATCTTCTTATCTTTACCGCGTGGAATTATATGCAAGTGAAAGTGGGGGATACTCTGCCCCGCAGCCCGTCCGCAGTTCATTCCCAGGTTAAATCCTTCTGGATCATGACGCTCGACCAGATATTCCCTGGCTTTGAGCACCAGATCACGCAGAGCGTAAGTCTCTTCCAGGCTGATCTCAAAGAAATCCCGGAAATGACGCTTGGAAACGACAAGCAAATGCCCTTTGGTGACCGGGAACTTATCCTCAATCAGCACAAAGTGCTCATTCTCAATGATGATCTGAGCTTCAGACAATTGGCAAAAGATGCAATTCATACCCACAAACTAATGATTATTACCGTATTAGCCAAGAATTTCATAACAGGTCTGCTGCTCGCTCCATCCTCCACCCTTCCCTCTTCATCACGCTTCAAATACGCATCTCATACTCATGTGACACGCATGAGTTTACATG
>JAEZUG010000031.1 GCA_023421135.1 Candidatus Cloacimonadota bacterium
GTGATTGAGTATATCGTAGACGGCAATGACCCTGGATATGTGGATATGCCGATATGGTACACGCATAACATTACAAATATAGGGGATGAAGAGCTGCTGACGATGTTTTGGATAAATGAGTTTTATGATCCAAGTGATCCCGATACTTACTTCGAAGAGGTTTAGATAGTCACACGGATTTAACGGATTGAACGGATTAACGGGATTTATAGATCCTGTTACTTATTATCTCGTATTGTGATTCTATACATGAAGTCCACTTATGGAGGTACTTTCTGCATATGGCAATCAAATCAGTGTGAATCCGTCTGATCCGTTAAATCCGTGTAACCACTAAAAGGAAACAAACATGCTAAAAGTTGTAACAGTTGTAGGTACCAGACCAGAGATAATCAGGCTGGCTTGCGTGATCCAGTTATTCGATAAATACACCAAGCATATCTTGGTGCATACAGGGCAGAACTATGACTATGAGCTAAATCAGATCTTCTTTGAGGATCTGGAACTGCGGAAGCCGGATTACTTTTTAAATGTGAATACCTCGTCCTTAGGACATGTACTTGGAGAAACTCTGATCAAGATAGAAGAGATTCTGGATCAAGAGAAGCCGGATGCGATGTTGATCCTGGGAGACACTAATGCCTCTATCGCTGCTATCATGGCCAAACGTAAGCATATCCCTATATACCATATGGAAGCAGGGAATCGCAGCTTTGATGCTAACGTTCCTGAAGAGATTAATCGCAAGATGATAGATCATATCTCTGATTTCAATTTGGTTTATACAGAGAATTCTCGCAGACACCTACTTTCAGAGGGACTCTCTCATCGCAGGGTTTACTTAACTGGATCCCCAATGTATGAAGTTCTGCATAAGTATCTGCCCAAGATTCAGAGCTCAAATGCTCTCAGTGATTTGGGTCTCAAGGCAAAGGAGTATTTTCTTGTCTCTGTTCACAGAGAAGAGAATGTGGATTTTCCTGAAAACCTCAAGAGTATCGGTGTTGTACTAAATACTCTGGCAGATAGTTACGGTCTTCCGATCATTGTTAGCACTCATCCTAGGACCAGAAAGAGAATTGAGATGCTGGAAGGTTTTGAATTCAATCCCTTGATCCAGTTTTTAAAACCTTTTGGATTCTCAGATTATAATTATCTGCAGATGAACGCACTCTGCGTAGTCTCTGATAGTGGTACCATTAGCGAAGAAAGCTCCATCTTGGGATTCCCCGCCATTACTATCCGCAACTCCATGGAGCGTCCAGAGGCTATAGATGCAGGAACCATCATCCTTTCCGGATTTGATCCAGAAATTGTGCTGGATTCGATCAGGCTGGCAGTTGAAGAAGGGGCTCAGTTTGCCAAGATTTGCCCTGAGTATCAAGTAGAGAACACTGCAATGAGAGTTCTGAAGCTTGTTATGGGTACTGCTAAACTGCATAAGCAGTGGAGTGGTCTGTATTAATAGGCACACGGATTTGACGGATAAAAAGGATTTGTATGGCACTTGATTTTACGGCACAGAAGTATTGTGAATTGCTGGATGTGCTGATTTCAATGGGTTACAGATTCCAGACATACCGAGATTTTTTACTTAAGCCCGGTGATCGAGTAGTTATTCTACGCCACGATGTGGATAAGAAGCCGGGGAACTCGCTGCGCTTTGCGGAAATCGAGCATGATAGGGGGCTAAAAGCTTCTTACTTCTTCCGTGTTGTTCCAGAATCCTTACATGTGGATAAGCTTCTTGCGATCAAGAAGCTGGGGCATGAGATCGGTTATCATTACGAGGACATGGATCCTGCTAAGGGCGATCCCGAAAGGGCAATCAAGAGCTTTGAGCAGAACTTGGAGAAGCTAAGAAAGCTTACATCCATTGATACGATATGCATGCATGGAAGCCCGCTATCCAAGTATGATAATCGTGAGCTATGGAAGTATTACGATTATCGTGATTACGGGATTATTGGTGAGCCTTACTTTGACTTGGATTACTCAAAAATCTTTTACATTACTGATACCGGGCGTAAGTGGAATAACAGGGATGCCAGTATCCGTGATAAGGTTGATTCACCGTTTGAGATTCAAGTTAAGAGTACGGAGCATTTTATTGAGCTGATCAGGGAAAACAGGATGCCGGAACAGATGATGATTAATACACATCCACAAAGGTGGAATGATGCTGCTGTTCCGTGGGTGGTGGAGCTGGTAAGTCAGACGGTAAAAAACCAGATCAAAAAAGTGATTTCACGCAGATAGCACAGATAAAGACGCAGATTTACGCGGAGGTTTCCTTATGAATGAGAATGATATTGGCTACAAGGTTCGAGGGGCTTGTTTTTCTGTCTATAATGAGCTTGGTCCAGGATTGCTTGAAAGTGCTTATGAGCAGGCTTTGTGTTACGAACTTAAGAATCAGGGATTACGTGTTGATACTCAGGTTCCGATCGATGTATCCTACAAAGGACTTTCCATTGGATCTGGATATAGGCTTGATTTACTAGTTGAGAGTAAAGTGATTGTTGAACTCAAGTCAGTAGATAGGCTGAGCGAGGTTCACCACAAACAAATCCTAACTTATCTGAAATTGTCAAACCTGAAACTCGGCTATCTAGTGAACTTTAACACTGATAGCCTAACTGATAACTTGATCAGATACGCAAACAGGTTACAAGACTAGAGTGCCTGTTATCATGGTATCAGCGATGATCTGCGTTTTTATCACCGTAGATCTGCGAGAAACTGAAGGAACATAAATGAAGTACTTAGTCACAGGCGGGGCCGGCTTTATCGGCTCAAATATCGTATCGGAGTTGCTCAAACAAGGGCAGCAAGTAGTAGTTTTAGACAATTTTGCGACTGGGAAGCGGGAGAACATCCTGCCTCTGATGAAAGACCCAAATCTGACGATGATTGAGGGGGACCTAAGGAGCTTTCACATAGTGAGATCAGCGGTGAAGGGAGTGGATTACATCCTGCACCAGGGAGCATTGCCTTCGGTACCGCGTTCGATCAATGACCCGATAACCTCTAATGATGTCAATGTCCTAGGAGCTTTAAACATATTGGAAGCAGCAAAAGAGTTTGGAGTAAAACGTGTAGTAGTGGCATCTTCTTCCTCGATCTATGGAAATAGCGAGAAACTACCCAAAGTAGAGACAATGCCGATCAATCCGATGTCACCATACGCTTTGACAAAGTATGCCCAAGAACGTTACTGCCAGATCTTCTCGCAGATATATGGTTTGGAGACGGTGGCTCTGCGCTATTTCAATGTATTTGGTCCGAATCAGGATCCCACTAGCCAATACAGCGCGGTGATCCCAAAGTTCATCAAGCTGATCATGGCGGATAAAGAGCCGATGATCTATGGTGATGGTAGCCAGTCCCGGGACTTTACCTTTGTAGAGAACAACGTCTGGGCAAATATTCAGGCGTGTGTCGCCCCTAAAGCAGCGGGTGAAGTGATAAATATCGCTTGCGGTGAGAGATATACCTTAATAGACTTAGTTAATATGATTAATGAGATCCTGGGCAAGCATATAGAGCCGAGGTTTGAACCAGATAGGGCGGGGGATGTGAAACATTCGCTGGCGGGGATTGAGAAGGCGAGGGAACTGCTGGGGTATGAGGTGAAAGTTGATTTCCGCGAAGGCTTACGGCGGACAGTTGAGTTTTTTAGATAGAACGCGAGATAAGATAGAACGCAGATTCAACTGATTGAATAGATTTGACTGACCTGTTTGGATATTGGATAGTAAGTATGGGACATGATGGGAAGTACTTGCATACTGAACTGACAAGCAGCATTATTAGGTGCTATTACCAAGTGTATAATGCCTTGGGCTATGGCTTTCTGGAGAAAGTCTATGAGAATGCACTTAAGAAGGAATTGACCAAAGCTGGGCACATTGTGGAATCACAGAGACAGATAAAAGTGTATTATGATAATGAGATAGTGGGAGAGTACTTTGCTGACTTGACAGTGGATGAAAAAGTGATATTGGAGCTTAAGGCAGCAGAGTCGCTAGTAGCTGAGCATGAAGTACAACTGATAAACTATCTACGGGCAACTCAGATGGAAGTGGGTTTGTTGCTCAACTTCGGCAAAGAGCCACAACTCATTAGGAGATTTTTTGAAAACTCTTACAAGAAATCGAAGAAATCTGTTCAATCAGTTTGATCAGCGTTCCAATTTGTGAAGTATAAACTTAGTAAGTACTCCCTGTTTGTTCTGGACTTGGCGATTATCCTTTTTGGGTTTCTCTTTGCTGCCAAGATTAAGCCGGGGACTCTGCGAATCATAGAGACCTACTGGCGGAGCTTTGTACCATTTGCATTGATCTGGCTGGGTGCTTCTGCCATGGGTGGTAAGTACGAGCTGAAGGGCGTAGCATCCGGGATAGCCTATGTGAAGCGGATATTCTATAGCAACGTATTGGCTATTGCTGTCGTAATGATGCTGATGTACGTCTTCGGGCGTTTCCACTACTCACGATTGATCGTTTTCGGCACCATCCTCACCAGCTTTGTTCTGGAGCTCTTCCTCTTTCTGGGCTTCTTCTATGCCTTCAGGTTTCACAAAGAAAACAAGTCATACGCCTCCACAAAGCTGATAACGCAGTCTAAAGAACTGGAGGATTCTCAGAGTCCGAAGTTCTTCCTGGATGATGGCAAAGCAATCCCTGCAATATCCGATGAGGCTTACATACCACCCTTTTCAACTGCCCTGGAAGAAGATTCCATTCTCATGCCCCTCTGGAAGGGTTATCTTCAAGATGATCCTGCCCTGTTTGAATTTATCAATGACTTCCTGGAACTCACACGATTCAGTCGATCTAAAACCTTGGTTCTGAATTCAGAGACCTTTTTCAATATCCAAAATGAAGCTGACGCTAGCCGTCAGCTTTTTATTAATCTGCATCCTATCAACGATTTCCGCAGGGTTAACGCCTACTTCATTCGGGTGAATGAAATGCTGCTCCAAGGTGGAGTGTTTATTGCTTGCGGGCAGACCATAACCCAGCGTAAACACCGCTTCATCAAGCGATACACGCGCTTTGGTGCTCCACCGCTTTACTTGATAGATTTCTTTATCTATCGTATTCTCCCCAAGCTTCCCATCTTGCAAGGTTGGTACTTTGCCCTCACCAATGGCAAGAACCGAGCTCTGTCTGAAACTGAGATGCTGGGTAGATTCTATTTCTGCGGATTCGAACTGATCCACAAAAAAGAGATAGAAGCCCAAACCATCTTCATCCTGAAAAAAGCAAAGGAACCCAGAACCGACTCCAATCCCACCTACGGACCATTTATCCGTTTGAAAAGGAAAGGCAAGGGCGGAGGCATCATCTATGTGAAGAAACTGCGCACCATGCATCCCTACAGCGAATACCTGCAGGATTACGTCTATCGCACCAATGATCTGCAGGAAGGCGGGAAGTTTAAGGACGATTTCCGGGTCACATCCTGGGGTAGAGTGCTGAGAAAGCTCTGGCTGGACGAACTGCCACAATTTATAAATTTCTTCAAGGGCGAACTGGCGATCGTGGGCGTGAGAGCACTCTCGGAGCACTATTTCAGTCTCTATCCCCCTGATATGCAGGAGTTGCGACTGAAGGTAAAGCCTGGTCTGTTACCTCCCTTCTATGCAGATATGCCGAAGACCTTTGATGAAATAGTGGAGAGTGAGAGACGATATATTGAGGCCAAGCTGAAGAAACCCTTTATGACTGATTGGAAGTATTTCTGGAAGGCGTGCTGGAATATATTGGTGAAGAAAGCCCGGAGTTTTTAGTTCCCAAGGATTTAAGGATTGAGGGATTTATAGGATTATGATTCTTGAAGATAAGACCCGGCAGATTATTGCAGCCTGCATGGAAGTACACAATCAACTTGGTAATGGCTTCCTAGAAGCAGTATATGCAGAAGCACTATCGCAGGAACTACTGTTAAAAGAGATACCTTTTGAAAGAGAGAAAGAATTCAAGATAATCTATAAAGGGGTGACCTTACATAAGTCTTACAAAGTCGACTTATGTTGTTTCGATTCAGTGATTGTTGAATTGAAGGCTGTTGACACAATTGCTTCAGTTCATATCAGCCAAATGATCAACTACTTGAGTATATCTGGCTATCCTGTTGGTTTACTGATCAATTTCGGTAGTACGAGTTTGGAATATAAACGGCGGGACAACCTGAAATCTAACCATTTGTGAGGATTTCTGAATGATCAATCCTGTTAATCCTTTAATCCTTAAATCCTTGGGAGAAAGAATAAATTGGTGATTCTACACATCGTCGGGGCTCGTCCCCAGTTTGTGAAGCTGGCCGCTTTGGTCAGGGCTTTATCAGGTAAGTGCGAGCAGAAGATTGTCCACACCGGGCAGCATTATGACAGCTCGATGAGTGATACCTTCTTTGATGATTTGGATATTCCCAAACCGGACTATAATCTGGAGGCAGGAAGTGGTTTACAGGGAGCTCAGACGACTCGGATGCTGGAGGGGATTGAGGAACTCTGTATTAAAGAGCAGCCTGATCTATTGGTCATCTACGGAGATACCAATTCGACTCTGGCTGGTGCTTTGGTTGGTGCTAAGCTGGGCATCCGAACTGCTCATGTGGAGGCTTGCCTGCGCAGTTTCAACCGCGCCATGCCCGAAGAGATCAATCGCATTGTGGCAGACCACACCAGCGACATCCTGCTGTGTCCCACCCAAACCGCCATCGACAACGCCCGTCAAGAAGGCCTTGAAGACAAAGCTTACTTGGTCGGCGATATCATGGTTGATACCGTGAACTATGGACTGAAGAAAGCCCGCGAATGCTCCACAATCATGGAGGACTTCGGGCTGTTGAAAAAGAAAGGAAGCATTCTAGAGCCAGATCCTTACTATCTTCTCACTCTGCACAGACCATATAACGTGGATGATCCTGCCAATCTCAAACACATTTTGGATGGACTGAATAGTCTGGGCAAGAAAGTCCTGTTTCCCGTTCATCCACGTACAAGAAAGGTGATCAATCAGGAGCTAAAGTGCGACTGGATAAACATCATACTGATCGAGCCCCAAGCCTATTTGGACTTTATGATGTTGCATTCCCATGCCTTGGCGATGATCACCGATTCCGGTGGCGTTCAAAAAGAGGCATATCTGCTGAGTAAACCTTGCATTACTTTGCGCACAGAAACAGAATGGGTAGAGACAGTTGAGGCTGGTTGGAACCTGCTGTTGCCTCCACAGAGTCCCGGTTTCCCAAATGATATTGCTGGCTTTACACCACCCTCCCAGCATCCGGATCTTTATGGGACTGAGGTGGGGAAGAGGATGGCGGAGGTGCTTCTTCCCACAAATGAACACAAATGAAAGATCACAAATAGACACGAATGAATCTGACCGGAGGTATTGTCGATTATGAGTAAGATTGTTATCTGTAAGCTGGCTCCAAGACAATTGGGACGCCAAACTCCGATTTGGCAGAATGTTATCCTTGTAACTGGTGTAATTGGAAGATGGAGAGAGTTACGGATGTTGAGGGATATTGGCTTCATGATTCTCTGTCTTCTCATTGTAAGCATGGTTTCGCAGCTTACCGCTGATACAATTTCCTCATGGGGATTCAACTATACCTCGACTCCTACTGCTGGGACTCTGATTTACTCAGACGAAGGAACTGCTTCGTTGACTTATAACTACGCAGGTGGATATGAGATTAACCCTTATGGAACAGATGTGAATCAAGAGGATAGCAGTAATCCAAACAAGTGCTTCCTTCTTTGGCCTAGTGAATCGACAGATAGTGGGCAGATATTACTTAATTGCAACACCTTAGGTTTTACTGATATCCAGCTTTCATACGCTACTTACAGATCTGTTACTGGAGCGTATAAATGGAACAATCTATATTATTCCACTGATAATGGAGCCACTTTCTCGAGTAAAATAGAGTTGCAAAACACCGTTGTAGGTGCCTGGAATACAATCAACTTTGACTTAAAAGGAGTACAAGGAGTTAACAATCTTGGGAGTGTTGTGCTTAGACTCGTTCTATCCTCTTCTACTCACAAAGGTTTCAATCGCATTGACAACTTAAAAATTACCGGCATTCCCATCCAGGAAACCCTGCCCTGCGAGCTTCATGCCTTTACAGCTTCACCGAGCGTCCAAAACTCTGTGAATCTTTCCTGGATCACACATTCTGAGACTGGTTTGCTAGGCTTCAAGCTCTACCGCAACAACACCAACAATCTGAGCAGTGCAATTCAGGTCAGTCCTCTGATCTCTGCCTCAAACAGCTCAACTACTCAAACTTATTGCTATATTGATACAGAGTTGAGCCAAGCCGGAACATATTACTACTGGCTGGAGATCATGGAAGGCAGCGGATTCTCCAGCTACACTCAACCAGTAACCCTACTTTGGAACCCGGTGTCTCAACCGGATCCACCTCCCTGTTTCGATGATAACGTCTTTCGGGTCTATCCCAATCCTTTTAATGCTGATACAACAATCCACTACGAATTAAGCAAGGCATCAGATATGAGTCTTGAAGTCTTCAATGCCAGGGGTCAGAAGATACGTACCTTAGAGCAATCCTCGCGTCCGGCCGGCTCTTATAATGTTGTATGGGATGGCCTTGATGGTAACGGGAGCCTTTGTGCTTCCGGTGTTTATCGCCTTGTGCTGGTTCATGACGGCATACGCAGTGAAAGGAAAGTGATACTTTTACAGTGAATCTATCTTGGTATGTAATCATAATATCCACTCCAATTCGGGGTGGTTTTTTTTTGCTGTGAACGTGGCGTAATCTCAAGAAAAGGACGTAGAATAAGACTATTGAATAATAACCCGTTTCTAGACATTCCGCGATAATTCGTTATAGTACACTCATTACCACCTAGTTTTCACATTATGTCATTACTGCGAAGGGGACTGTGTAAAAAGTGGAAGAAAGACCGTCTTGAGTCCCAGGGGGACGGTATTTTAGATAGATTCGATGATGATTGCGATGAACCACTGAGTCCCATCGGGACGCCATTTTAGTTAGATAATGCACTATGGAGCTTACACGTAATCTAAAATGCCGTCCCGAAGGGACTCTATCAGCATGTTTCAAGGATTCGGGTGCTATCTAAAATGTCGTCCCGATGGGACTCGGAGCGTGTTTTCACACAGCCTCGAAGGCTGGAATGACAAAGCGTGAAGTTCGGTGGTAGCAGCACCGTATTTCCGGTGATCGTCTCAATTACGGAACGCAAAATCATATCATGATCCCGATAAAATCGAGGAAGAGCCAATAAAAACTTGACAAATCGGCATAGAATATATAGAAGTAATACAATGGATATATAGACTTTAAAGGGAGCTAACTTGTTACTACAAAAGTATTTTGAAACTCGATTAGCTATGATTGAGGATTCTCTGAAGAGTTTCCTGAGCATGGATAAGAGCTGCGACAAGGATCTTGCCGCTGCTATGAATCAGGCTGTTTTCTCCGGAGGGAAACGCTGGCGCACTTTGCTCTTGGTGGCTACCTACGAGATGCTGACCGGGATGAAGAAAAACCGCAATCTGGATAACGTGCTAGCGGCTGCCTCAGCGGTTGAGATCATGCATAATGCCGCTTTTGTGCACGATGATTTACCTTGCGTGATGAATCGTAAGGAACGCAGGGGAAGTTCTTCCACGCATATTCAATATGGTAACGCTACTGCAATTCTGGCAGGTGACGCCCTTTATACTCTGGCATTTGAGGCCTTGGGCCAGATCAGTGATCCTGCTAAAGGGATCCAGGCGGTCAGAATACTGGCAAGCTACACTCATTCCTACGGGATGATTGGCGGTCAGGCTATCGCCCTAAGCAATAAGCGTAAGCAGATGAAAATCAACACCCTGCGGTATATTGACGCCAAGAAGACTGGTGCGCTGCTTCAGGCCTCGGCAGATATTGCCTGTTTACTTGCAAATGCAGATGAGAACACCCGCCAGATCATGAATAACTATGCCCTGAATCTCGGCTTGGCATATTGCATGATAGACGATATTGCCGAAGACTATGCCAGGGGCGGAGATGGCTTGGATGGAGACGTGGAATTCGTTCCCAGCAGCCGTTCCAGCTACACTGGACTTTTAGGCTTTGATAAAGCCCGTAAAATGGTGGAAAAGATGCTGGATGAAGCCGAACGTCTGATCAAGCCTTTTGATCATAACGATGTTCTAATGGAATTCATCCAGATGATACAGGAGCAAATGCCTTAACCCATGATTGATATACATACACATCTTGTTCCGGGATTGGACGATGGCTCTCCGGATCTAAAGACTACTGTGGAGCAACTCACCAAAGCTGCCAGGGCTGGGATCAAGCGGATTTATCTTACTTCTCACTATTTCAAGGGACATTATGAGTATAGCCGGGAAGTTTACGATACCAAGTTCAAGGAGATCGAATCTGAGCTAGCCAAAGCAGATGTCAAGCTGGAGCTGCGTCCCGGCTTTGAAGTCTTTGCTCAAGCCGGGATCATCGAGGACGTCATTGCCAAATCCCTCTATCTGGGAGACTCCAAATATGTGTTGGTGGAATCAGATCTAAATGGTTTACCACCGGACTTTTATACAAGTGTTTATCCCCTGCTGAGAGCTGGCCTAAAGCCGATTCTGGCCCATGCCGAGCGTTATGTCAGCATAATGCAAAAGCCCACTGATGCCCGAAGCCTGATCGAACGCAATATCTACATGCAAATCAATGCTTCCAGCTTGGTAGGTCAATATGGAGACAAGGTGAAAACCACAGCCAAGACTCTCATCGAAAATGGCTGGGCTCATTTTGTGGCTTCAGATAATCACGGTAGAACACCTGTTGAAAGCTATCTTGATGCCCACACTTTAATCAGCAGTAGAATTGATCAAAGAACTGCAGATATGCTCATGAAGGACTTCCCTTCCAGGATTGAAAACAATCTTCAAATCCCCTATCGTTATGTAGATGTTATCCGCCCCAAGCATCACAGACGCAAACGGCGCAGTTGGTTCAAACGCCTCCTGAGATACCTATGATACGCGTCCTCATCACCGGGATCACCGGTCTGATCGGGAAAGCGGTGTTGAAAAAGATACTGCTGGCTCATCCCGATTGGCAAGTTACAGCTTTGGTTCGTCCTGGCACCGATCCCTCCAGATTCTCAGAATTTCTCTCTCAGGTGGAGACCATCGGAATAGACCTGTGTGAGATTCCGAAGCTGATCAGCTTTTGTAAAGAACGGAGCTTTGACTATGTAGTCCACATTGGAGCCCTTCGCGGCGGCCGTAAGTTCGACAATGAAACCTACTACAAAGCAAATGTCATGTCCACCGAGCAATTGGCAGAGGCATGTTTGGCAAGTGGGGCAGAGCTTTTGTTCTGCTCATCTGTGGGAGTTTTTGGAGCTATCCCGGAGGAACTGCCGGCTAATAACGATACGACCCGGAATCCCGATAATTACTATCATTACACCAAAATACAGGCTGAGAAGATCATTAACCGCCTCGTGATCCGGGGCCTCAAAGCTACTATCCTGCGCCCCTCTATCACCTATGGCACAGGTGATGATGGCTTCCCCTTTACTCTGGTGAAGCTGGTGGACAAAGGTCTCTTCCCGATGATCAACAAGCGCACCTGGATTCATCTCTGTAACATTGAGACCATCAGCGATGCTTTTCTTTGGCTACTGGACAATCCTCACAAAAATGCTCTGTGCCTGAATGTATCTGATCGTGAGCCAGTTCAGTTATCAGATCTGGTAAATTTCATCAGCCGCCAGCTTAAGCAAAAGAACTACAGCACACCACTGAGCTTCGACAGAATGTTCTTTGCTTTGGGAGAATTCTTTGCCCGCAAGCTCAAGAACGAGCTGTGGGTCAGCCGGTTTCAGCTTATCTCCAGAAGCTGGATTTACGATGTGAGGGACACCTATAACCTGATGGGACTCAAGGAACGTTATACCATACCGGGGATCCTGGAGACTATTAAGGACTACAAGAGCAGATAGATGGCAATACCAATAATCAACGACTGGCAGAAGTACTTCGAGCATCCTGATGAGGGTTTGGGCTCGTCTTATGAGAGAATCATATTGAATGGGCTTCTGAGTGAAGTGATTCGTGAGTATGAGATAAAGTCTATATTGGAGACACCCTCCTTTGGTTTCACTGGTCTCAGTGGGATAAATCTCGTGCAAGCGGCACAGGATGGAGTGAAGGTCTCTCTGGAGGATGACCAGGAGCAGCGCTTGGAGCAGATCCGGGCATTATGGGATGATTTGGGCTTGCCGCTGAAGAGCCGCTTGAATCCTGGTTTTGGGCATCTGGACTATCCGGATAGAAGCATTGATATGGCCTTCAATTTTTCGGCTCTATGGTTTGTGGATGATCTGGCTCTGTTCTTGAAGGAACTTGCCAGAGTTAGTTCCAAGCTCATCTTTCTCTCGGTGCCCAATCGCAGTGGTATCGGATATAAGGGACAGCTAAAAGGTTATACAAAGGAGAAGTATCCTCAGCTCAAACCAGCGCATATCGATCCCGCCTTTATCATTCACTTACTGAAGAAAGAGGGTTGGACTCTGCTCCGCAAAGGCTATTTCGATTGTCCTCTCTGGCCGGATATTGGGATGAGTAAGGAAGAATTCCTGATGAAACACTGCATGATCTGCAAGGTATTGGGCAAGTGCAAGGTTCCCATCAAGAAAGCAGGGAAAGCTCCACTATGCATCATGGATTATTACAAAGGTAATGATCCGGACTTTCCTCAGCGCATGCTCAAGTTTAGTGCTTTGGAGCGCTTTGCACCCGACTCTTTTAAGCAGTATTGGGCTCATCATTACTATCTGATCTTCAGTCCCAGGGAATAATGCCGAAGAAATCTATCCTCAGCCTGATAATCGGACTAATCCTGGGCTTGATCCTGATTGCACTATGGTTTAGCTACACAGAGTTCGACCAAATTCTACTACGAATTAGTGAAGTAAAGACTGCTCTGGTGATACGTGCTGCTCTTGCCTATGTATTGGCATACTTTATCAGATCAGTCAGATGGAATCTACTGCTTCGCAGGAAGCTTAAGCTAAGTCTTTTTCGAACTTGGCTCTACAGCATGGGCGGGAACTTTGTGAACTATATGATCCCCATACGTTTGGGAGAATTAGTCAAGGCTTGGTTCATCAAACGTAACCACAGCCAGGCTGTTTCAAGCAGTCTCCCCTCCATCTTCATCGATAAGAGCTTTGACACTCTTGGCATCTTCTTTGTGCTGATAATGCTGCCCTTTTTGGCGGTGCAGCTCTCTCTGCCAATGATGGTGCTACTGGGCTTGCTGGCCTTAGTATTCGTGATCTCCCTGGTCATAATCCTGTTTGCTGCCAAAGAGCAGAAGCGGGTTCTGGGTTGGTTTGAGTGGTTACTCAGGCTCTTTCCGGCAAAGCTACGTATCAAATTACAGAGCTTCATCGATCTCTTTTTACAAGGTTTAAATATCTTTGAGCATCACTGGTCAATACTGGTGGCTGCTCTTGCGCTCACAGCAGTTGGTATCTTGTTGGATGGCTTCTATTTCTTCAGTCTGTTCCGGGCTTTTGGATTGCAGGATTCTTTCCTGATTGTGCTGTTTGGCTACACTCTGATAAATCTCTCCTATGCTTTGCCGCAGCCTCCAGCTCAATTGGGCAGCAATGAATGGATGATGATAATTGTCTTCTCGATAGGATTTGGATTGACGAAAGAATCCGCCTCCTCAATCATGGTCTTTGCGCATCTTTTGACCGCACTTATCATGAGTGTATTGGGGCTGATTGCTTTCTCTTTCAGCGGTTACGATGTTGTAAAGTCAATTTACAAGGATGAAACGACATATGAATCAAACTAGTTTGATAGATCAGATTAAGCAGCTTCAGGCCTACAGACTGCGCCTGAAAGAAGAGATTGCTACTCAGATTGTGGGACAGGACAGGGTGATTGACCAAGTCCTGATAGGGCTTTTTGCCGGGGGACACATACTCATCGAAGGTGTGCCAGGTTTAGCCAAGACACTGCTGATCTCCACCATCGCCAAAGCCTTGAACCTAAGTTTCAGCCGCATTCAATTCACTCCAGACCTCATGCCTTCAGATATCACCGGTTCGGACATCCTGGTTGGTGGTAGCTCGGGTCAGGATCGACAATTCCAGTATATCAAGGGGCCAATCTTTGCCAACATGATTCTGGCAGACGAGATTAACCGCACTCCGCCTAAAACTCAGGCTGCATTATTACAATCTATGCAGGAATACACCGTTACTGCGGGTAATACTACTTGGAAGCTGGATAAACCCTTCATCGTGATGGCGACACAGAATCCCATCGAACAGGAAGGCACCTATCCGCTTCCGGAAGCTCAACTGGATAGATTTATGTTTTATATCAAGATAGGATACCCCAGCTATGAAGAAGAACTGAAGATTGTGGAAAGCACCACAGGCATGTCTGTCTCAGAGCCCAAGCCTTGTTTGAGCGGGGCAGAGATAGTAGCCCTGCAGGAAAGCATCCGCAGTCTCCCAGTGAGTGATCATGTCTTGGCTTATGCAGTGAAACTGGCGCGTTCCACCCGTCCAACTGATCCGGAAGCGGATCAGAACGTAAAGAAGTGGGTGAACTGGGGAGCTGGTCCCCGCGCTTCTCAATACCTTATCCTGGCGGCAAAAACCAAGGCTGCGCTGGAAGGAAGGCTGAGCCCTGCAGAAGAAGATGTGAAGGCTGTTGCCGAGATAGTGCTATCACATCGCATTTTGGTCTCCTTTGCTGCAGAAGCAGAGGGGATGAGTTCCGCCGACATCGTTGCCGGCATACTGGAGAGATTATGAAGAAATACATCGTAGTTCTGATACTGCTTGCCCTTGGGTTATCCGCAGAGGCGGTAGATAACAAGTTTCTGAATCATATTGCCCACATCACAACTACACCTGCCATGAATATCATGGCAGAGAATCGTCAGGTTCTGGTACGCAACACCAATCAGGTCTGGATATACTCTACATTCAATACCTGGCAGCCCCGGATAGAAGCATCCTACTATTCTGTCTATCCCATCGAGGATATCAATATTGCTGCCGATCGTTACCTCTATATCTGCTCAGCAGAACCCACCAACAGTGTGGTTCCAATTGATTCATTGAACCTCTATGGCAAGATCTACTTCACCAATACGTTCATTGGGGATAAAATCACCCGGGAAGGAGCAACAGTCTATATTGCGGATCGTAACCGGGGGATTGATATCATCGATATTGGCAGGGGAGGCAGCAGAGATATCCGCAGCACCTTCTCCGAGAAGTGGGGTATCAGAGATTTTTATGCTGAGTATCCATATCTCTATGCCTTGAACGACTTTGGTTTGGTGACTGTAGATATAAACGACCTGCAGTTTCCCACTTCAATAGGAGTGAATTACGAGATTCTGGATGCCACTGTGCTGGCCAAGAATGGAGATATCATCTGGGTGGGAGCTGGTAAGAACCTCATAGCTATGAATATCCGCAATCTGGACAACCCCACTCTGATCAACCAGTACCGTTTCGCTCACAATATTCTGGATATGGAGATCAAAGACGATCGGCTTTATCTGGCTTTGGGTGCAGGAGGGGTGAATATATTGGATGTGAGTTTACCTACTCGGATCACTGAACTAAACACCATTATACCCAATCTTGTGGTCTATGATATTGCTCTGGATCAGGATTATATCTATCTGGCTCTGGGACGCGACGGTTGGATGATCTATCAGTATAACTAATCCGCGTTCCGGATTGGAGACGTCCTCGGTTCCATTACCAGCTTGCGGGTAACCCTTTGTAGATCAATTATCCTATAATTATTACTGCTTCATCCCAGTACACATTGGCACGCTCTTGTTACTTGTCACTCGTTACATGTCACTTTACAACAAGCAGCTTCTGAACGGATTGCTTACCTTGGCTATCCTCTATCTTGACCAGATAGATACCGTTGGAGTATGATGCCGGGATCTGCAGGTCTTCATTGCTTCTCCGGCCTTCAAAATCAGCTCTGTAGATCTCCTGACCTCTGCTATTGTATATCCTGATGGACTTTAAGTTTACACTACCCTCAACTCTCAGGATTCCTGAGCTTCGAACTGGATTGGGATAGACTCTTAGGGCTGATGGATTCGGGATGTAAGTGTCGTCTGATGTACTACTGGCCAGATCAAAGAGTTGCTGAGTATTTAGGGTAAGCCCTGGTCTGAGATACGCAGGTTGATTGGTTGCAGCGGCTGACCAAAGCAGGTAGTTCTGGCTGGGAATATATTGGATCGCCATCAGGTTGTTTTCCATACCTGCAGCTCCGGCAAGAACCTGCCACTGCCGTTTGGCAGTAACTGCAGAGTTTGCATAGAGGGAATCTTGGATACTGGAATATCTGGTGCAACAAGTGGGATAAGATAGATACCTGAAGTGATTGGTGGCAGCGAGGTGCCAGCCGGGAAGGTTGCCATTCTGATTGTACAATCTTCTGGCAGTGCCCCCGTTGTTCTTCTCTATCACGCTGCTATGAAAGTAGCTATCAGTTTCAGTCAGGTTCTGGATAATGAAACCTCCCAGGCTGGTGGAGGTGCTGAGAGAGTGATAGAGGTCATCGGCGTCATAGGATCCATTTCCATCTGTATCAAGCCTTTCCAAGCCACTGCGCATGCTGAAGAGAATCGGGCTCAATCCTTGCGTAATAGTGTAATAGTGGTCATTTCCCGTGTTCACAAAGGCTGCTGTGCCGGCCTGGTTCACGGCAGAAAGTGCACCTATCAGGCCAGGATATGTGAAGTTCAGCCATTTCTGCTCATCCGGTTCACTGGGGTGATGAACGATTAAAAGCGGATTGGCAAGCAGAGAAGAATTGGGTGTCCAATCCAGGAAGCGGGTGATCACTGCAGAGCCCAGCAAGCTTTCATCTGCCAGGGTAGACATATCCCAGCTTGCCAGGCTGGCGCATCCATACTCCATCCTGGAAGCTTGCAGGTAGCTCATATCAAGGGTTGTATTGAGCATCAGAATATCATCTGTATCCAGGTTTCTACTCAAGCCAGCGAAGTAAGCTCCCGAGGCAGAAGCTGCCAGGCCATCAGCAATACCGGAGCATTCCGTTACATAGCGGTTGTCGAAGCTAAAGCTGCTGTTCATACTGCTCAGATTGGCAGCATGAGTTTGAGGATCGGAATAGCTATGCATCACATAGTAGTAGTTCAGGAAGACGTCCTTGATCTCAGCAGCCAGCAAGTAGCCCTGGGCATAGCCTCTTTGGTAATGATTTCCCCAGACGTGGAGTATCTTCTTGTCTTCCATCTGGATGAGTTCGCCATTGACCTGCCCCAGAAGCTTCCCGGCCAGAAGCAGGACGAGTATTACTATATATCTATACTTGTGCATTATCGGCTCCAATTGTCTTTTTTAAGAGAAGCTAAGCGCTTCTGGGGCTCTGGGCAAGTGTGCTCTAGTGAGCCAGAGGGATATTGAAGCTATCCAGAAGAGCTCCATCCAGATCATATACCTTCATTTGAAGAGCTCCAGAGCTTCTTTCTGCGATGATGTAGTGATGTTTCTTGTGTAATACCAGGCTGTATGGGCTTCTATCTCCGAGTTCACGAATAGGCGCTCCACCACCCCCGGAGATGATGTAGTGGCTGCCATTGTGGATCAGATGCTCATACTGGTGTTCATGTCCGCTGATCACAGCCAAAACGCCGGCGCTCTCAAACAAAGCCGGTAGAAACAGCTCCAGACCCAGTTCGCTGCCATGTTCTCCACTGCTGAATATCGGATGGTGCAAGAAAATAACTATTGGAAGAGCAGCCAGGTTCAATTGCTGACTGAGCCAAGTGTACTGCTCCGAGCCTGGCCTGAGATCCAAAGTGCTGTCCAGAACTATCCAACGGATGGAGTCATGCTCCACAGCATAGTAGCTACTACCCCCGGGAAACTGGAAACGGCTGATAAAGCGATCTCTGTCCCTTTCGTGGTTACCCTTGGCAGGCCAGATGGGGCAGAGTTGCAGCAAGGGTGATGAAATCTCAAACCAACGGTCATACTCGGCTTCAGTTGTGCCTCTCTGCACCAAGTCTCCCGTATGAAAAGCGAGACTGGGCTGATGTGCGGCAATTGCTGCAACAATCCGGGCATGGACGTCGTGATGTGTGCGTGTGTCGCCATAGATAGCGATCTTAGCGCCCAGAAAGCTGCCAGAAAGCAGCAAGAGCAGCAGGAGGGCATGGAGTCTTCTGAACATTGTCAGAGAAGCTTGAGATAGTGTTTTTGGAATTCCTGCAGGTCTTCCCAGGCGGGACGCTTCCATTCAGGATTGCGCAGGAGTGCTGCAGGATGGTAGGTCACATAGGCAGGGATTCCATCAAACTCGTGCACTGTTTGGCGCAGGATACCCATACTCTGGGTGGTGCCCAGAAGGGTTTGTGCCGCAACCAAGCCCATAAACAGGAAGAGCTTGGGCTTGATGATGGCGATCTGTTCCATCAGATAGGGAAGACAGGCAAGGCGTTCACTGCTTTCAGGGTTACGATTCCCCGGGGGACGGCACTTCACGATATTGGCGATGTAGATGTCTTCCCGGGAGAGTTCGATAGCCAGCAGCATCTTGTCCAGCAGCTCTCCGGCTTTGCCCACAAAGGGCTTTCCCATCAGGTTTTCCTGCTCTCCCGGAGCCTCGCCGATTATCATGGCTTTGGCTTCAGGATTTCCGCTTCCATAGACAAACATGATCCTACCCTCGGCCAGAGGGCAGAGCCTGCAATCAGAATGCTCGCGTTCTTTCTCTGCCAAAAGCCGGGCATGGTTGGACTGGTATTTATACAGCTCCTTTATGCCCAGGTTTTGCAGAATTTCAAGGTGTTGACGCAATTCCTTGAGTGAGGCCATTAGGGCTTATTCGCCATCCTCGTCGTCATCGTCATCGTCATCATTAAAATCATTGTCCAAGTCTTCACCTTCTGGCAGTTCGTCAATGAACTTCATGGAATCATCTACTGTAACTTCTTCATAGTTGAAGTCATCATCCAGGTTGGGGGCAGATTCCTCTGCCATGGCC
>JAEZUG010000056.1 GCA_023421135.1 Candidatus Cloacimonadota bacterium
TTCGAACGGACAATTAAATGTGCTGGATTCTCACCAGCTTCCCAAACAACGCTTCGTGGCGCACCGGATTAAACAGATTGAACAGATTTGAGCTCATTTGTGATCTTTCATTTGTGTCCATTCGTGGAAGAAAATCCTCTTGATCCCGTCGATCCAGTCATCTGCGTGAATCATAATCATCTGCGTCATCAGTGTTCTATCGGAAGCTTGTCCACGACGCGGAGCAGCGCAGCACACTCCACCACTTCATCACTTCACCACTTAAAAAGGCGGTACGGCGACCGCCTCTACCAAAGCGTCAGCAGCGCAGCTCTGTTCACTGTTTACTCCTGGGCTTTGGCAGCTTTCTTGGCTTGGTTTTCTTCGCGTTCTTTGCGGTGATAGATCAGGTGCAATTCAAAGCCGACGAAGGCCAAAAAGAGTCCGGCGAGGGCTTCGATGCCCACCCATCCGCTGAGGCCAAAGCCGTCCCAGATCAAAAGCAGTGCCAAAGCGATGGTGGGGAATTCCACGGCTGCGATGTAGTACTTGTGCATTGTATCTCCTTGTGGTGAATAGTGAAAAGTTAATGGTTAATAGTGAGCTTGCCTCTGGGAGGCATTGGAGACGTGGACGTCTCCAGCCCAAAACTAACCGGTATCATCTGCGTTCTATACATTAACGAGAATTTACAGGTTTTATTGGATTATGCAGATTAATCCAATTCTCCCAGTGTATCTACTGAATAATTTCCAATCTGTTCAATCATAATCATCTGCGTCCTCTGCGTTCTATTTCGGTAGCATCTGCCAATTCGGAGATTGGCAGACCATTAGTGCAGGCGGTACGGCGACCGCCTCTACAAAGCGAAGCAGCACAGCATTAACCATTAACCATTAACTATTAACTGAACTCCAGATTCATCGTGATGGGTCCGTCATTGAGCAGCGAGACCTGCATATCGGCAGCGAAGATCCCCGTCTCTACTGGCAGTCCGGTCTCCCGGCATAGTGTAACGAATTGGTTATAGAGTTCCAGAGCTAGCTGTGGTTCAGCCGCATGGGTAAAATCCGGGCGTCTGCCCCGGCTGCAATTGGCATAAAGCGTGAATTGGGAGATCAGCAGCAGGCTGCCACCTGTATCCCTGAGAGAGAGATTGAGCTTGCCCGCTGAATCGGCAAAGATGCGGAGCTGAGTGAGCTTAGAGATTGCGGCGGGGAGCAAACCCGCAGTGTCTGTTCCTGTGAAACCCACCAGCACCAGCAGTCCGGGGCCGATCTGTCCCACGGTTTTCCCTTCCACCTCCACTTTAGCGTGGAGGACTCTTTGCAGGCTCAAGCGCATGGGATCAATCTATACGGAAGGAATGGACGTCCCAGGCTCCGGCATCATCGATCCAGATGGAGCCTTCCGGGAACTGCGGGATCAGGATGGCGATTCTGCCAAAGGTGGCTGTTTCGCGAATGAAACCGGCGCTGATGTGGCAGGATTGCCATTCATTGGTGGTGACCAGCGTGCTTTTGAAGCGGTTGGTGGTCTTGCCGGCATTGGTAAAAGTGAGGAATCTGAGGGTGATCTTTTCTCCCCGGCTTTGGCTGGAGCGGCTCTTGATACGCAGATAGTAGCCACCGTAGCGGCGCACTCTAAAGGCATCTGAAACCAGCATCACAGCGTTTTCTGAGGCATCGATGCGGATGCTGTTTTCGCCTTCCAGCGTGGTCTCATAATCCAGCTTGATGTTTTCCGGCAGACGGCGGTCCACATTCATGGCAGACCAGCCCGTGGGCAACATTCCACCGGTCACAGCGGAGGCTTCCAGGCCGGGATTGGCCAGCAGATTGGGCTGTCCCACCGTGTCCTTCTCAAAGAAGATCAGGCTGGAATGCACGATGCAGGAGCTCAGCAGCAGTAGGGTCAGGAGGGCAACAAGCCCATAGTTCCATATTCTCATTTCATAAATCCCCGTTCGTTCATATATTTCAAAATCACTCCCACTGCAATCGTATTGATCAGCAGATTGGAGCCGCCATAGCTGATAAAGGGCAAAGGAATACCGGTTGCAGGAACCAAGCCAATATTCATCCCGATGTTAATAAAGCTTTGCAGCATCAGATACGCCATGATGCCCGCCGCAGCGATACGGCGTTCCCGCACTTTGAGTTCGAAGACGGTTACGCTGATCCGCCAGAAGAAGTAAAAGAAGGCCAGCAGCAGAGCCAAGCTGCCCAAGAAACCGAATTCCTCTCCAATCACGCTGAAGATGAAATCTGTGTGGTGCTCCGGCAGGAAGTTCATATTCTTCTGAGTTCCCGCCAGCCAGCCTTTGCCAGTGAGCGCTCCGCTACCCACGGCTATTTTGGCCTGGATGATCTGATATCCGGCTCCCAAAGGGTCTCTCATGGGGTCAATAAAGGTGAGGATGCGGTTTTGCTGATAGTCTTTGAGGCCGTTCCAGAAGAGCGGCATGATCAGAGCAATAAAGGTGTTGCCTATGGAAGCCACTGTGATGGCGACCCAGGAGAGATGAAAGCGGATCAGGATAAAGATCAAAATCAGCAGCCAGGCAATCATCGCAGGCCACCAGAAGGAGCTCACAATGCTCACCACCGGGCTGATCATCAGAACTATATAAAAGAGAGGCAGATCTGCTGCGATCAGCATGGCCAATAGACTGGCCCAGAAGACCAGTGTGGTGCCAAAATCGGGCTCGATGATGATCAGGAGCACGGGCACCAGAGTGATGACGAAGCCATAGAGAAGCTGCCTGCCTTCCCTGAGATGATCCTTGGAGATCACCCGGGAAACCACCAGAATAGTGAGCAGCTTGGCACTTTCTGAAGGCTGGATATTGATGCCTCCCAGGGCAAACCAGCGGTGGGAGCCATTCACCGCAGGCGTGAACAGCACCAGTATCAGAGCAAAGAGGTTGAAGATGAAGAGCGGCACCACCGCCAGCTCAAAGATCGGCATGGGGATCTTCAGAAGTGCGGCAACCGCAAGGATGGCTATCGCAGCAAAGATAATCTGTTTCCACCAGTGATGTTGGGTGCTGATCCTCTCTCCGATCTTGGTGGTGGAAGCCGAGAAGATGGAGACGCAGCCAAAGACGATCAGGATCAAAAGAGCCGTCATGAGCCGGAAATCAAACTTCTTGCGGTTAATCACTCTCGGGCTCCTGGGTGGGGATGGGGATGGTTTCCGGAGAGGGTTCTGCTGGTGGCGTCTCCTCTTCCGTATCCTGAGCCTCACCCAGATTTATGGGAACAGGCACTTGCTGACGGATCATCTCGCGGTTACCCTGATAGTAGTTAAACAGCGTTCTGGCCACAGGAGCACAGATTGCTCCTCCGCCTCCGGCGTTTTCGGCAAAGACACAGACCACAATCTCGGGACGGTCTGTTACCAGGTATCCGGCAAACCAGGCGTGAGTCATGCGTCCCATGGAGTTCTCTGCGCTTCCAGTCTTGCCATAGATTGTGGCGCTTTGTATCTTGGCACCCGCTCCGGTACCTCCCGGAGCGTTGACTACTGCCCAGAGTCCTTCCTGGATCAGAGCCATGTTGGAAGGTGTGATCGGCAGGCGGGTGCGCTGCACTTTTTGCACCTGCTCACGGGTCAGACGGCCGCGTCCCACGCTTTGACGCAGGAGATGCGGCTGAGTCCAGAAGCCGTTGTTGGCAATAGCATTGTAAAAGGCGGCGATCTGCATGGGCGTGGTGAGCACTTCACCCTGTCCGATGGAGAGATTCACCTTGTGTCCCTGCACGTTGATGTTGCGTCCCAGCTTCTTCTGATACCAATCCAGAGTGGGGAAAAAGCCGCGCCTTTCGTTGGGCAGATCTATCCCGGTGGGCGTGCAGAGGTGATTCAGAGCGGCATAACGGGCAAAGTCGTCCAGCTTGATCCGGAGAGAAAGATCGTAGAAATAGACGTCGCAGGAGTGTTTCAGCGCGTCTATCACATTGGTGCGGCCGTGACCGCCGGAGCTCCAGCACTTGAAGAAGCGGTTTCCGATCTTCATTCCGCCCACACAAGGAGAGAACATAGTGTTGCGATTTGCCAATCCCAGCTCCAGCCCTATCTCCGCGGTTAATGGCTTGTAAACCGAGCCAGGAGGATAGGCGGCATGAATCACACGGTCCAGCATGGGCTTATCGGGAGTGTTCAATTGCTCCCAGATCTCTGGTGAGATCCGCTGCATAAAGAGATTGGGATCATAGACGGGACGGCTCACATAGGCCAGCACCCCGCCTGTCTTGGCATCCAGCACCACCACGGCACCCCTGCGTCCTGCAGGGAAAGCTTGTTCCGCGGCAGTCTGGAGATCGTTATCGATAGTGAGGATCAGGCTGAGGCCATTGAGCGGCTCGATGGAGCCTTCATTGCGAAACAGATCCAGGCTTCTGCCCTGAGCATCCACCTGCACGATCTCGCGGCCATCCTGTCCCCGCAGCAGCACCTCATAATAGCTCTCCAGACCGGTCTTGCCGATGTAGCTGTTGATGGAGTAATCTTCTTCTTTGTAACGGGTATATTCTTCCTGGTTGATGCGTCCCACATAACCCGTGAAGTGATTGGGATAGAGATAACTGCGGGTGGTGCCTATGCGAAAACTGAGCTCTGGAAAGCGGTTCATCTGCTCCGAAAGCATCAATACCTTCTCATATTCCAGGTTCACAGCCAGCAGAATCTCCTCATAGGTCTTGAAGCGCTGGGCAAAGACAAGCTGATTGAGCTCCTCTTCCGTGATCTGGAAATTGGCAGTCAGGAAGCTCACCAGAGCCTCCAGATTATGAATCTTCCCAGAGGTAAGATAGAGGTTGTGAGAAGGGATATTGACCGCTATGGGACGGTATTTGCTGTCATAAATCTCGCCCCGGGTGGCAGGAACACGGCGGATGCGCACAAAGTTGAGCTCGGCTGCTTGTTTGTAATACTCCCCCTTGATCACCTGCAGACGGAAGAGGGAGATCGTCAGCGCCAGTATTAACAAGCCCAGAACGATCCGGAAGATGAGTACAGGGCTAGATTTTATCATGCCGATAAGTCAGTTCCAGCCTGGAAAGGAAGGTCATCAGCCAAAAGACTGCCAGGCTCAGGACCAGATTGAATGCAAAACTGATCAGCATCAGATTGGAGAGCTTGCCATCAAAGCCAAAGCTCAGGCCCATAATCAGGTAACTGATCAGAGAATAGACCAGGTTACCCAGAGCCAGAGTGAGCATCCTCGCCACAATGCTATCGATCTCAAAAGGCTTGCGAAACAGATCCACCAGCACGCAGAGCAGCACAAAAAGCAAAGCATTCATACCAAAAGTCCCCGGCAGAGTGGCATCGTACATCAGACCTATCAGAAAAGAACTGACGCAGGCTATATTCAGAGGACGGCTCCAAATGGTGTAGATCAGCCACGCCAGCAGGATATTGGGTATCACCTGAGCAATTGCCACAGCCGGCATCAGCAGAAGCTGGACATAAAGAAAGACCAGCCCCAAAAGGAAAGCCCAGAGATACTTCAGCAGCACCTAGTCCGCCCGGCGCACCAAACAGAGCGGAGTGAGCTCGTCACCCTGTCCCTGAGGATTATCTTTCATGGCCTGCTCGATGAAGTGTTTGGCCACTCCCTTGCTGCCGCCGATCATCCAACTGCCGCCAATATCGTTGATATCCATCACTGCAAACTCAAAGCCAAATTCATCTGCCAATTCCTGCGCTACCTTCCCGGGGTTCAGTGGTCCCTTGATCACCGTGTGATTGTAAGGCGGCACGGGAGAAGTCTCCGCTGCATCGATCAGAGCAGCCTGCATCCCTGCCACGCGGTAGAAGATTCCCTTGATGCCAAAGAGCTTGCCCAGGGCTCCACAAAGAGCCGCAAAGACTATCCGCAGTCCACCGCATTCATCGATGGCACACTGCATGCTGGCGGGAGCCCGGAGGCCTATCCCATAGGGAACCTTGGCCACAAAGCGCCACATAAACTTCGCCAGCAGGCCGATCTTCAGCTCGGAAACAGGAATAGCCCTGCCCTGAGTGATCGCCAGGGGACTTTCACTAATGGTCACAATATCCCCGGGCTTTGCCAGAGGCAGCACAAATTCTCTCACGATCTGGCTCATGCTATCCTGAGGAGTGAGTATGGAAGTCTTGACCGGGATGCGTTCAAAGCGCCGGCCAGAGACTGTGATAATGGGGTTGAAAACTTTAGTCATCTATTTCGTTGTTCCTTCTTTGGGATTTCTTAAGTATAAAGACGTGTTCCAGATTCTCCACCAGGGTAAAGGGCACCAGTTCCGCACTGATAAAGAGATTATCCTGAGATTCCCGCAGACGGGAGACCTTGCCCACCGGATAGCCCTTGGGGAAGAGACGGGAGAGGTTTGAGCTCACAATTGTATCTCCGGCGCTGATCTCGGAGCCCAGCTTGATCAGATTCATGGAGATAGTCCCCGTGATATCAGCATTGAGGATACCCTGCACAGTTGCTGCCCGATTCATCACAGGAAGCTGAAAATCAGGATTGGAAAATGGCAGGATCACACTGTAAGTATCTGTCACACTGATCACTTTGCCCACAATCCCCCCGGAGGAGATCACCGGATCATCCAAGCCAATGCCGGATCTGCGCCCTTTGTTGACGATCAGATTACGCTGCTGGAACTGCCCGGAATAGCCGATCACTTCTGCCACCACAAAGTCCTGCGTCCCCGTCTCAAATCCTATTTGCACGGAATTGAGCAGCAGCTTGAGCTCATTTTGCAGCGCCAGATTGTCCAGCCGGTAAACCGCCATATCTTTTTGCAGGGATTGGTTCTCGGTGCGCAGCTCGCCCACAGTCTGCACCTGACGCAGAGAATGCATCAGAGGGAAAAAGAGGGTTTTACCAAAGAAGTTTGCCTTGGCAGCTCGGCTTTCAGCCCCTCCGATCAGCATGATCAGGGCCAAAAGTATCAGGATACCGGGTATGATGTACTGCTTCATCTTAGCAGTTGCTTACCTCTTTGTCGTTAATCTTGGTTGGCTGAGATCCAGCCTGGGGTTTCCGAACCGGTATTTACTTAGTCTTCTATTCTTTTGATCAGGACTTCACGGAAGCTATCGACGTCATCCAAAACTGCTCCGGCACCCTTGACCACACATTCCAGAGGATCGGGAACCACATGCACCGGAAGGTCAACTGTGCGGCGGATTCTTTCATCCAGACCCTTGAGCATAGCGCCACCCCCGGTGAGGAAGATTCCCCGCTCGGCGATATCGGCAGAGAGCTCCGGAGCTGTGCGCTCAAAGAGACGCTTGATGGCATCGATCATGGTGGTAACGGTTTCCGAGAGGGCTTCGCGGATCTCTTCCGAAGTGATCTTGATCGTGACGGGATAGCCGGAAACGATGTCCCTGCCGCGCACATCCATCGTGAGTTCCTGCTTCAGCGGATAGGCAGAACCGATTGTTTTCTTGATCTTTTCAGCAGTCTGAATACCCACATGCAGGTTGTTTTTCTTGCGCAGATAGCTGATCACGTCTGTATCCAGCTTGTCTCCACCCACGCGGATGGAATTGTGCACCACGATGTGGGAGAGGGAGATAACAGCGATCTCACTGGTGCCCCCGCCGATATCCATCACCATGTTTCCACAGGGTTGATCGATAGGCAGGCCGGCTCCAATGGCTGCAGCCACAGGCTCCGAGATCAGATAGACTTCCCGGGCTCCGGCATGCAAAGCGCTGTCCCGCACAGCCCGTTTTTCCACTTCTGTGATCCCGGAAGGCACGCAGACGATGATGCGCGGACGCATCAGAAGGCGCTTTTTCTGAGCCCTCAGAATCAGGTTGCGCAGCATCAGCTCCGTCACCTGGAAATCCGCAATCACACCATCTTTGAGGGGTTTGATCACGCGGACTTCATCCGGGTTTTTGCCCAGCATTTCCTTTGCCTGGCCGCCAATGGCGATGATCTTTTTGCCATCGGAAGAAACTGCCACCACGGAGGGTTCATCTATTACTATACCGCCATTCTTTTTGTAAACCAGGGTATTGGCGGTGCCGAGATCGATCGCTATGTCATTAGCCATCATGCCGAAAAAATCAAAAAAGGACATCAAAAAACCTCTCTGTATCACTACTTCCGTAGTAAATCACGTTCTAATCTGTGAACTAAGCCACTATATCACAATAAATTTTCAGTGAGCAGGCTTGTCAAGTTTTTTGAAGAATTGCCCGATTTCTGCTCTCTCCGGCAGGGAAACAGAGGCTCTACAAGGAGGAAGAGCAGAGAGAAGCAGAGGGGGGAGTACTTACAATGTACGATGTACGATTTACAATGTACGATGGGGACGCTTCACGGGCTTGGCTGGGAAACAGAGCTTCTTAAATCTTAAAACAGAGGAAAAGAGTAAAAGAGAAATTCACAAGGGGTTATGGAGGATGAAAGCCCTGAAGGGGCGCTATCTATTCATGTATCAAGACAATGGACGATGTAAACCTCAATACAGACCAATATCCCCACGCCTCCACTCCTGCAGGCAGCTCCGCTACCTCTGCCAATTCGGAGATTTCGGGGTCCCCGAAGCTGAACGAAGTTAGGCTTTGGGGTGAATTGGCAGACCAATATCACGTCCCCACGCCTCCACTCCTGCAGGCAGCTCCGCTACCTCTGCCAATTCGGAGATTTCGGGGTCCCCGAAGCTGAACGAAGTTAGGCTTTGGGGTGAATTGGCAGACCAATATCACGTCCCCACGCCACCACGTCACCACGTCCCCACGCCTCCACGTCCCCACGTCCTCACGTTAAACAGAATATGGTTGACAAATCGCTGCATGATCTGTCAATGCTCCAAACCACATAAATTAGAAGACTGTGACAGATAGCAGAGCAGTCTGAACAGGAAGAATATATTGAACTACGAGACCAATCTTGCCAAAGAGCTGGATCTGCACGAGATCATCCGCTGCGGTCTGAAAAACCGGGCTTTGATCCTGGCCATCGTATCCATCACGGCAATCGCTGCCGTGATCTATAGCCTGCTTACCCCGGAAATCTGGAGCTCGGAAGCCACTTTCTATGCTCTCAGCAACAAGAAAATGGAGTTTAGCCTGGCAGATTCGGATATGAGCAGCCTGGTTGCCGACCTGATGGAAGAAAGCGCTCAAAACGACGTCATGGTCTCTCTGTCCATCCTTGGCTCCAGAACCATGTCCGAAGCTCTGATCCGCCAGTTTGATCTAGTCCGCTACTTCAAGCTCACTAAGCCGGATTCTCTGGTCAATCTGGATATCGCCCTCAAAAAACTGCCGAAGCTGGTGAAGATCAGCTACGATGAAGAGAGCTATCTGGTCACTCTGAGGGTGGAGACCAAATCCAAAAGCCTATCCAAACGAATGGCAGCATATTATCTGGAGCGTCTGGACGATTATCTGCTGAGTGAACGCATGGTAAAAGGCAGGCGCAACCGTATTTTTCTGGGAAGACGCCTCTCTGAAGTGCAAGCCGGGCTGGACTCTCTGCAGATTGCCATCGCCAGCTTTAAGAGCGAGCACAAAGCCGTGGATCTACAGCAGCAATCTGCGGAATTGATCTCGCAATACAGCGGGCTTCTGGCGCAGAAGATGAAGCTGGAAGTGGATCTGGCACTGGCCCGGGAGTCCTATGCGGAAGATAGTCCCTTGGTGGCAGGTGTCCAGAGGCAAATCTCCGAAACTACCCGCCAGATTCACGATCTGGAAAGCTCGCACCGGGAGGACACTCCCCTCTTCCGCCTGGATTTGGAGCAAATCCCCTCGCTTTCTGCTCAGTTGACGCGGCTGGAGATGCAGGCCAGTGTGTTGAACACGGTTTACGACTATATGATTCCCCATTATGAAGATGCCATCCTGGAAGAGCAGAATAGCATGCCCCGGCTGGAGATAGTGGATCATCCCCGGGAAGCCGGAAGGCGGGTGAGACCGCGCCGGGCGATCATCTGCCTGGTGAGCACGATTATGGCAGGATTTTTGGCGCTCTTTATCTCCCTGGTCAAAGAGAGCTTCAGCCCCACAAGCAAGCCACAGGTCTGAGGACGCAGTGTTTAGAAAGCTCCGGACAAGTGCTTTGTGGATCCTGGTCTCCCTGCTGGTGGCAGGCTTGTCTCTGGGGCTCGGAATCATCATGCAGAGCTCTAGCCTGAGCTTTGTGATAATGGCGCTGATGGCTGCTTCTGCCTGGCTGATCTGGATGCTGCTCAAAGGCATCAGTCTGCCCCGGCTGCTGATTTTGGTGAGCCTCATCTTTCTGATGCCCATGCAATATGCTTTCTACTTTGCGCTGGCGCTGCTGCTGCTGGTCTTTGTGGCAGACGGGTATCATCTTCGAAAACGGGAGATCATTGTATCCTATCCCTTTAGCTTTCTGATTCTGATGATCTTTGGAGGGATTGCCCTGAGCAAGACCTTCGCTCCGGACGGCAGCCTGTATTTCGTCGCTACTGTGGTGGTGCCGGTGATCTGCTTTTTGGTGATTGGCAATAGCCGCAGGGATAAACCGGCTTTGGATACCTGGATGCGCATGATCAGCCTGGTGGCAATGGTGGTGGGATTGTATGGCATCTATATAGCTCTGAGGAATCCCACTGCGCGGATCGGCTCTACCTGGAGCAATGCCATGACCATCAATGGCTTCTATGGGTTGGCCTTCTTTTTCAGCATAGCTCTGGCTTTCAAAGCTCAGGCTTCCCGCAGCAAAGTGTTTTGGATTGCCACAGCGATCATCATCTTTTTGGGGATGCTCTTCACCTACACCCGGATGGCAATGCTGGCAGTGGTTTTTGGCCTGGGACTTTTGATCCTGAAGTATCGCAAAATACGCACCTGGGGATTGATAGCTATAGCACTGATTCCGCTGCTGATACCCAGCGCCATGCTGAACCGGGGAGAGGCTGTTTCCATGATCGATATGTCCATGCTGATCCGCTTTATTGCCTGGTACAATGCATTCGGCATCATCCGGAACAATCTCTTCACGGGGATAGGCTTCAGCACCTGGAAAGAGATCTATCAAAACATGATCCCGCTACCAGAGCTTTATGCCCAGCATGCTCATAATGTCTATATCAACCTGCTGGTGGGATTTGGCTTGTTTGGAACAGTAGCTTATCTGGCAATCATCTTTCGCAGCCTGCGCAGCTATTACCAGCGGGCTGTGCGTCCCAGCGGAGATATCGTGGCCTACTGTTTGTGGACGGGGATGCTATCGCTGATGTTTGCCTGCCTCACCGATATCTTTATCCAGCAATACCAGATCAGTCTGCTCTTTTGGATCACCCTGGCGCTTATGGTAAGGGAATCGGAGCCCGGGACGGCATCAACGGAACTGGATATCGCTCAGGAATAATCTGCCGACCGTTTTACCCTGCACTTTCCAGCCAAGTGCCAAAATATCATCCTCTCCATCCTCAATAGGCATGGCAATGGCATAGATCACCTGATCTTCAGTCACCAGGACTTCCTGAGGTCTGTGGATAATGATAGAAGGTAAAAGATTGTAGAGCAAACTGCTGGGGATGCGCCAGGCCAGAGGCTGCAGGAAGGGTGGCAAATCTGCAGATTTGATGGCTATTCTGGCATCCCAGGGACTAAAATCCAGAGAAGCTTTATCCAGAATCACATAGAGAGTTCTGGTGAAGGGATCATGATTGACGTAGCCCAGGCCGGTGATGCTCGGCTTGCTGCCTTCTATCAGGCGATAGGAAGCAAGCCGGCGAAGAGCCAGGTTTTCTGCCGCAAAAGCGGATTCAACCCCCAGATATTCCTTACCGTAGTAGCTGGCAACGGCTTCTGCCCAGTTCTCCCGGGTGAGGGATTCGCTATAGGCTCTGGGATTCACCAGGCAGGAATCCTGTGGACAGGCTTTGAGCTGCTGCACAAAGAGCCGGTGTTCTCCTTCCGAGCGTTGTGCCCAGATGAAATCGCTGCTCAGCCTGTAGCCAAAGGGAAGCAGCCCCAAAAGCAGGCAAAATGCCAGCACCAGAGGTTTACTGCCAGATCTCAACGTGAAGAGGCTGAGGCTCAGAATCAGGATATAACCGGCATAGAGGATGCTCATCCGGTTAGAATAGATCGGGGCAAAAAACAGGGCAAAGAGAGTTCCACCCAGAGCAAGAACCAGGAAGAGATAGCTTCGCCACCCAGCGCTGAACTCCTGCTTACGGAGCCCAAAGATACCCCAAAGACCCAGGCAAAGAGCCGGGATTGAAGCTGTTATATCCCGTAGAATAGCTCCCAAGTTGCTGAGGTTAAAGCCAATTCCGCCGGTTCCGGCATTTGCGCTTTCATAGGCTGCTCTGCCGCTATTGCCGGGAGCGAGAAACATGAAGATGAAGCCGATCAGCAAGCCTGCTGTGGCAGTGTAATACCAGAGCGGCAGGCTTTTGGGAGATTTGATGAAAGCCAGCAAGCCCCAAAGTCCCAATGCCAGCAGCACTCCCGGTATCGCCGGCTCGTTTGTAGCTCCCACGATTATGCCGCAGAAAAGCAGGATGAGTGCTTGCAGCTTGCCACCCGCCCGGTGATCTTCCTGGATCAATCTGCGCAGGGGAATCAGGAAGAGGAAGAGGATCACTTGAGTCCAGAGGTAGTTTATGCTGAAAGCAGGCAGGTAGAAATTCCTTTTACTCAAAGAGATAGAGAGATACCAAAGCATGGTGGCCAGCAGCCAGAGAGCCAGCCGGGCGGGATGCTTCCTCCCGGTAAACCAGGTGGTGTAGAGAAAGGTTAAAACAAAGAGTGCCAAAGTGTTAAGGATATCAAAAACCCAGCCGGGCAGCAGGAGAATAACCTGCAGGATGGCATGGGGAACGATCCGGCCCGTAAGTGTGTTGTAAAGCTGGGAGAGCGACTGCACATAATCCGGGAAGCTTTCAATCTTCTCGTAGTCCAGCCCGGAGAAATCTCCCCCTGCAAAACCGGGATCAAACTTGTGGCTATAAAGATAGTCGTCCGCACAGAGGCGGGTCTGCCGGTTTATCTGCCATACAAGGAGTGCTGAAGCCACCAGAACAAGTGCGCAGGCAAGGTTCAGAAGCTTCATCGCGGGGCTCATAGTTCTCTTGAAAGGGGCAGACCGGAGCCAATCTGCAAAAGCTCTGGTATGCCGTATCTTCTGCGCCAGATATTAAGCTTGATTACAACGAGGTCTTTGAACACGCTGAGGCTGTCCCGCAGGGTTCTCACTCTGCTTTCGGAGGCGGGATACAGCTTGATGGGCAGCTCCAGAATCTCCACAGCAAAGAGTTGTGCCAGGCAGAGAATCTCCACGTCAAAGGCAAAGCGTTCCAGCAATTGCATGCGAAACACAGATTCTGCCACGCGAGCCGGAAAGAGCTTGAATCCGCACTGGGTATCGGCAAGCTCCAGTCCAAAGAGCAAGCGGATCACCCAATTACCCAGCCGGGAGACAAAAACCCGGGCCGCCGCTATCTCTTCTCGCTGGGAACTGGCAGAGGCATATTTGGAGCCAATGATCACCCGTTTGCCATCTGCCTGAGCCAGAAAAGCCTCCAGCTCATCGATATGAATCTGGTTATCGGCATCCATAAAGAGTCTGTATTCGCCCTTGGCCAAAAGCATCCCTTCCCGCACAGCGGCACCTTTTCCCATGTTTTGAGGCAGTGACCAGGCCTGAAACCCCGGAGCGCCTGCAAATTCCTTCTTTAGAACCTGCAGCATCCGGTCTGTGCTGCCATCGTTTATTACCAGCACTTCATAGCTGAAGTCCCTGGTTTTCAGCCAGGAAAAGATGGCACGCAAGGTCTCCGGAAGGCGTTCTGCTTCGTTGTAGGCCGGGATCACCACGCTCAGGAAAACTCCGGTTTGCTGTTTGGCTGGGGGGAGTTCCGGCAGGTGCGCCAGGTTGTAATCCGCCAAAGTCCAGTGCCGGATAATGGTGAAGTTCCAAAACATCACCAGCACTGCCACTATCATCTTGCACAAGAGATAGTTGTAGGCCGTGATGCCGGAGAAGAGCGCCAGGTGTTCATAAAACAGAGTCATGAGACCCAAAGTCCAAAGCAAACCCGTCATGCTGGTGACGAAGTACTTTAGATACTGCCGGATGATGGCGGGGGAGAAATTGCGGAAGGTGTAGTATTTATTGAAGATAAAGCTGGAGACATTGCCACACATAAAACCGATGATCACCGAGACTTTGATTGGGATACCAAGCACCCGGAAACACAGGTGCAACGAGAGCATATCTATCCCGGTGACGATGGTTCCCACGATCACGTATTTGATGAATTGCTGAATCGCCTGTTTGCGCAACAGAGCTTGAATAAACTGCATCTATCTTCCTTCATTGCTTTGGTAAGAGGCATTGCTGCATAACTGGTTCCTGGAAAACAAGATCAGTAAGTCCATGCAGACAAGGCTCGTTCTATCCATTTGAATATACACTCAGGCAGATGTCAAGGTTTTTCTATTTTCTACAGGAATTGACTGGCCTCTGTCTCGGAGAACTTTCAATCCTCTCTTAGTCACTTGTCACTTGTCTCTCTGCCTCGACACCCATGAGACACCCATGTGACACCCATGTGACACCCATGTTTCTTCATGCGTGTCTCATGGGTATGAGGTGGGTTTCTATTGTGTACTGTCTAAGAGAGGATTTTACGATTGACAGCTTCTGCCTGGCAGGTTATTGGGAACGATACCAGCGGTAAAAGGGAGGAATAAAATGAACAGACCGAAAGTCGTGCTATATGATCCAGTCATCTGCGTTCTATCATAATCATCTGTGTCATCTGCGTTCTATTCTTTTCACGAGGATTTCAGGATTAGAGGATTAGAAGGATTGTATTCATTACGGATTACACGGATTCAACAGATTGAACAGATTTGAGCTCATTTGTGATCTTTCATTTGTGTCCATTCGTGGGAGAAAATCCTGTTGATCCAGTTGATCCTGTCATCTGCGTTCTATCATAATCATCTGTGTCATCTGCGTTCTAT
>JAEZUG010000047.1 GCA_023421135.1 Candidatus Cloacimonadota bacterium
ACCGTCTGGAGGAGATGAAGGACCATCCATCTTACAATCATGACAGCTCCAACGGCATCGTGATCAAGACTTTCGAGAGCTTGAGCTTCAAGGACGTTAGCTGCAGCTATTTTGACAAAACCGAGGCTGTGATTAAGGATTGCTCCTTCGCATTGCAAAGAGGTGAGAAGCTACTGATCCTGGGTGCAACCGGAGCTGGTAAATCCACTCTGGCTCATATGATAGCCGGTCTGGTTCCCCCCACTACTGGAAGCATCCTTGTAAACGGCACTGAGCTATCCAGCCTGAACATCTCCAGCTTCAGAGACCTGCTGGGTTTTGTGCCTCAGGAACCAGTATTGTTTGGTGGATCCATCAAGCAAAACATTCGCTTTGTTACCAAAGAGACCAGCGATGAAGATTATCAGAAGGCTGTTGCTACAGCTCAGCTTGCTTCTGAGATCAGAGACTTCCCGCAGCAGGACGAGACTGTAGTCGGTTCTCGCGGATTGGGTGTATCGGGTGGACAGAAGCAACGGATAACGGTCGCCAGAGCCCTCATTAAGCACCCAGAACTGCTGATACTGGATGATATTACTGCCTCTCTTGATGCCGAGAATGAAGAGAAACTATGGCAGGACATCGACAAGTTCTATCCCGGCATCTCTGCCATAGTTATCTCTCACAGGCTATCCACTCTGCGTTATGTGGACAGCGTTTTATACATAGATTCAGAAGGGCACTGCCACAAGGGCAGTCATGAGGAACTGGTCTTCCAAAACCAGGAATACCACGATTTCCTGCATGAGCATCTGAAAAAGTAATCAGCGACTCAGATCAACCTTCTCATCCAAACTTTGCACGAAAGCCGTCACCAGCTTCACCGCATTATCCAGATCACTCAATGAGATAAGCTCATTGGGAGAGTGCATATAGCGGTTTGGGATGGACAAAACCATCGTAGCTACACCCTTACGGCTGGCATGGATAGCATCGGCATCTGTACCTGTCCTTCCACCGGCAATCTCTATCTGCAAAGGTATCTTATGCTTGGCAGCCAGATCTATCAGCAATTGGTTCAGCTTAGGGTGAACCATTGCTCCCAGCGTCAGGACAGGACCCTTACCCAAGCTCACATCTCCATAGACTCTTTTATCGGCTCCAGGGATATCTGAGGTGAACGTAACATCAACTGCTATAGCAATATCAGGCTCCACTTGATAAGTACTGGTAATAGCACCTTTCATGGTCGTTTCCTCACCAACAGATGATACAGCGTAGTAATCCGCCTTATGTTTTTTCTTGGCAAGAGCTTCCATCACAGCGGCAGCAACATATACACCAGCCTTGTTATCAGTGGCTTTGGTCATTATCCTATCTTCAGAAAGCATCACAATCTCACTAGTGAAGGTGATGATATCGCCGATAGCCACACGGCGCAGAGCTTCCTCCTTGTTTGCCGCCCCTATATCTATCCAGAGGTCTTCCAGCTTGAGTTTGGGGTTATCATCCCCGCCCCGGAGCATGTGCACAGGCTTCTTGCCAATCACGCCTTTGACAACCTCTCCCTGATGATGAATATCGAGCCTGAGCCCGGGAAGCAGATTTACATCAAAACCTCCCAGAGTGCGGACATAGAGATATCCGCTTTCGTCGATGTAATTTACGATCATGCCGATCTCATCAGCATGGCCGACAACCATCACCTTCAGTTTACCGTTGCCCTTTTTATGGGCAATCAGGTTACCGTTACGATCCTGAACAATGCTATCAGCAAAAGGCTTGAGATAGTTCTTCACCAGCTCCTGGGCAGGGCTTTCAAAACCCGATGGACTGGGAGTTGAGACTAGTTCACGGAAGAAACTGAGATTCTTTTTATCCATCATGAATCATCCTAGCAGTTATTGGCGGTTTCAGAAGCGAAGGGATTGATCTTCTTTTTGGGAACAGGTTGCTCGTGAGGGATGATACAGAGGAACTTCAGAGAATCCTTTCCCACATTCTTAAATGCATGCTTCATATTGGGATCTACATATATAATGTCGTCTGTGCCAAAGGGCAGGTCACCCCGCTCTGTGAGGAGCATGCCAGAGCCGGAAAGGCAAAATATCTCATGCTCCCAATCGTGTTCATGATAGGGAGTTTGCCCCTCTGGATCGACTTCAAAGAGTCTGAGAGCGAAGTTTGGAGCTCCGTCTTTCTGGGCAATCAGCCAGCGAATCTTAGCTCCCACTGCACCTTCGGCCTGAACGGGTTCAAGCTCGACATCGTATGCGTTCATTAGTTTCATTACTACCTCCTGTAAAGGAATTGGATTTTATAGACAATATAGGTGCCGGAGCAGCTTTTGCAACGTGTGATGCATCAGTTTCGGGACAAAGATCAGCCCCAGAGAAAACAACCACTTGATTCAATCATGGAGTTTAAATCATTCTGTATCATACAGATTGCTCTCCTATTAAACACCTTAACGATAACTTACTACAGGATAAGCCTTTCCTTAGCTTCCGCTAAAGAATTGCTAAAGGATCACTAAGGGATCGCTACAGAATCCAATGAGGGAGCAGTGAGGAAGAGGTGAGAATGCCTTGATTTGAGGAATATGTGTCAGGGCTGATCAGGAGGGTTGGACATCACCGGACTCGGAGAGAAGCTCCGAGAGGCTTTGAAGCTCCTCGCGAACAAGTTTCTGACCCTTCTCATCCCCCAGATAGATCCTCAGCTCCAGAATCCTCTGGAAACACTTAATAGCTTCGGGATAGTCCTCTTTGTGTTTGGCGATATTTCCCAGATTGCCCAGGGCTTTAATGAGCTCCAGCTTATCGTTCATAGCTTCTGCCAATTCCAGCTTGGTTCTAAGATAGGGGATGGCTTCATCGTTTCGATCCTGCCGGATGAAAATATAGCCCAGGTTACCCAGAGCGATGGATTCTTCCTTCATCAGGCGATGATGTTGGGCAAAATTGAGGCTCTCCGTCATGGCTTTCTCAGCTTCAATGAATTCACCTTCTTCCAGATGGATCAAACCAAGATTAGAGAGGGCTTTGGCCTGCCGCTGAGCATCGGATAGCTCTGCTGCGAGTTCCAGTCCGGTGCGTTGAAGCTCTTTGGCCTTGGCATAGTCTTTGGTCTGGAAATACCAATTGCCCAGATTGCCGCTGGCGATGCACAAGAGACGCTTATCGTTCAGTTCCACGGCAATCTCATGCGAGCTGCCGAGTTCTCTATAGGCCGAGTCGATATCTCCCTTGTAAAAGGCTGCAATACCAAGAAAACGATGGGCTTCAAAGGCCAGTTCGCGGCAGGAGGCGGACACGCAAGTTTGAAGAATGCTTTCCACTTCTGGGATGGAATCCTTCCAATTCCCGGTCATCCACTGGATTTCTGCTATGCGAAAGCGGGTCTCCATCCTTCTCTGCACTTCGTTTTGGGGGAGAATCGAGAGAATCTGCTCGTAGAGCTGCAGAGCTTGCTTGTTATTGTAAATCTTACTGGCATAATCTGCTGCTTGTTGGAGATAATGCAGTGCTTTATCCCGAACGTCTGCTTTGGAATAGTGCTCTGCCAGTGTGAAGATAAATTCATCTATCCGGTCTGCAAAGATCTCTTCGATTGCTTCACCGGTGAGTTGATGCAGCATCTTGCGGTTCTCCATCAGAAGCGTCTGATATGCTACTTCGCGGGTTGTAATATGCTTGAAATAGTAGCTTTGATACTCAAAATCCAGCATGCGGAGGATGATGGTCTGCTCTTCCAGTTCGGAGAGAGTGGCATCAATATCCAGAGGATCACGCAGCCGGTTTTCTACTCTGCGCAGGATTTCCACGAAGAATTCGTTACCTATCACGGAAGCCTTGTAGAGCAGCATCCGAAGCGGTACTGATAGCTTATCCAAACGGGTGAGGATCAGGGTGTGAAGGTTGACCGGAACGGGGAAGTCCTTGAGCTGATCTTTGGGGAGTTCGTCGATGTAGTTGCACCACTCTTCCAGGAAGAAAGGATTGCCTTCAGACAGACGAATCACGGTCTCAAGATTCTCCTGGCTCAAATCAAGCTCTCCTGTGAACTCTCTGATCAGGTCTTCAATGTGTTGTCTGGAAAGCGGCAGGAGGCTGATCTCGTAGTGCTCGACCAAGAGGTTGATAAAGCCTGGGACTGCATAATCCGGACGATGCATCAGGATAAGCAACAGTTTGTTCAACCGCTCATCTCTGGATATGGTATTTAGCAAGTTTTCCAATACCTTGGAAGAGGCTTCGTCTATCCAGTGCAGATCATCCAGGATCAACACCATTGTGTGGCGCGGAGTGGATTTGAGCTTGATGAATTCCACCAGAAAGCCTTCGATGGCTCGGGAGAGGTGGCTCAGGAGATCGGGACCGGTCTGCTTGAGGCGGTCGTCATGGTAGCGTATTTCCAGCAGGTAACCGATGAGTGGTTTGATGTCTGTGAGTGGATCAGAAACGTTTTGGGGAGAGGATTCCAGAAGCTGGGCATAGGCTTCTTCAAACTTCTTGAGCTTGGCTTGGATGGGTTCGTTGATGCTGATCCGGAAGAGGTTTTCAAACATGCTGCTGAAGAGATTGAGGGGAGAGGGGATCACGGCGCTGCAAGCACCGTGGAGAACGTTTATATCTCCGGCATGAGCAGATTCGAATTCATAGATCAGTCTGGTCTTACCCAGGCCTGCTTCTCCCTTGACGGAGACGCAGATGGCTTTGTTGCTGTGCTCGGTCTGCGCTTTGTGCAGGAGAGCTTCCAGCTTGGCCTGTTCTTCTTCTCTGCCGACATAGCGGATCTTTTGATTTCTTCTGTGCAGGGAGGCGTCCAGCTTGGGTCCTTTCACCACCCAGGACTCGATTGGTTCGGAAAATCCTTTGACTGTGACAGGCCCCACATAGTCGAACTCAAAGATTCTCTCCACCAGTCTTTTGGTGGCTTGGGGCATCATGATCTGGTTTACAGGGGCGTTGGATTCCATGCGTGAGGCAAGGTTCACCTCAGGGCCATAAACAGTGAATTCGTCACCTCTGTCCTGCCCGATTTTACCTACACTCACCAAGCCGCTGTTGATGCCTATCCGGAGCCCCAGGCTCAAGCTTTCGAAGCCGGGTTGTCTGGAGAGCAGGGCATTGTAGAGCTGCAATTGCTGCTGCATCTTGATGGCTGCATGAATGGAGCGTTCAGTATCTTGCTCGGTGGCCTTTTTTGCTCCAAAGAGAGCCATGATGCCATCGCCCATATATTTATCCACCACACCTCCATAGAAGATGATGCAGCGTGTGAAGATCTTCATGATTTCGTCCATCTTTTTGTGGATGGTCTCAGCGTCGAAGAGATTGGAGATGCTGCTGAAGCCTTTTATATCGGCAAACAGCACGGCAACTTCGCGCAGTTCACCTTCGCGAAGCTCCAGTTTCTGAACGCTTTGCTCTTCCTCTGTATCCAGAGAAAAGAAATCCGCACCAAAGACAAAGTCATTATCTATCATACTGTACCAAGCAATCTTTCCTTAGGGCAAATGTCAAGCCTGAATTGTGTCTCAGTTCCAAAAGAGGTTATACACGACTCTGCCAAAGAGCAGAACTAGAGCCAGAACGAAGATCTCTTTGATGATCTTATTGCCCTTGAGCACCACAAGCCTGGAGCCAAGCAGGTTCCCGGCAATGCCACAAGCAGCACCAGGGATAGCCAAAGGCAAGTAAACCTGTCCAGCTACCCAGAAAGTAGCCAGAGCAGCGATGTTTGAGGCCAGATTGACCAGCTTGGTGTTGCCATTGGCTTTCAGAAAGTCGTAGTGAAGTAATACGGAATACAGGATGATCAGGAAGGTTCCTGTTCCGGGGCCGAAGAAGCCATCATAGAAGCCTATTAAAAGCCCTATCAATGCTCCAATGGACATGCGAAAACCCAGCTTGATGCTGTGGCTGCTATCAACAAGCCCAAGTCTTTTGTTGATCAGTGTAAGCACTGCCAGGGCAGGCACCAGAAAGAGCAAAAGATAGTTCAGAAAGGCAGCAGAAACTCTCAGAGCCAGGCTTGCTCCCAGCCATGAGCCCAGCAGGGCAAAAACAGCGCTGAGAGCTGCAACGGGTAGATCTATAATTTTGGCACGGAGGTAGGTGAGGGTGGAGAAGATTGTGCCAAAACAGGAGGAAAACTTGTTTGTGGCCAGAGCGGTGTGGGGCGGTATTCCTACTGACCAGTATGCTGGAAGCGAGATCAGTCCGCCTCCTCCGGCGATTGAATCAATAAGTCCGGCGAGAAAGACGAAGAAGAGAACCAGGATATAATCCAGGCTGCTGAGGTTCAAGATGATATGGCTCATAATTCTGCTTTGAATTCCAATTTCATGGTATGTCTTGCCTTCTGCTCCGGGTAGAGATTGCCTGTGTAATCAAAACTCACGGAACTGAAGCTGTTTATTCGGTAGATAGCCTTGAGGTTCCAAGTGCTGCTAAAGCCATCCCGCTTTTCCGGAAGGAAGCTCAGGTAGTCTGAACCACTGCGTTCGTTGTGACGGAAACCAAGCCTGCTACTAAAGCGATACTTCTGTAAGTACACTGTTCTTAGATTTGCGGTGAGGGAGAGGCTCTGCAGATCATAGCTGCTCTCAGTCGAGAAGCTATCTCCACTCTCCAGGCTATAATCGAGGTTCATATCCAGGGCTGTTTGGGTGGAGTAATTCTTCTGCCAGGTGAAGCTGTAGTTGTTCAAATCAATGCTGGATTGATACCTGCTGTCGTCTTCACTGCTGCGCAGGTATCGGAGCTTGTAGTTGCTACCAAAGAATGATCTGAATTCCAAACCTGCACTACGGTTTTGGACGTAGGAACGGTACAAGTCCTGATACCTTTTGTCCAGACTCCTGTCTATGTCCCAGGCGAGATTCAGGTTCACTCTACTGCTCCAAAGATCAATCCACAAGTTTTGTATGAAGTTCTGGCGTCCGTAGATTGTCTTTTGAGGATCAAAGACATATCCCGGAAGGAAGAGGTAAGTCTTCAGCTCGTTCCTCTTCTCTGTGATCTCTACGGCACTCAAACTGATATCCGAGGTGAAGCGTCTGAAGATATCATTTTGGATAAACAAGCCTGGTCTTAGAAATGCAGAAGCAGAGGCTGTGATCTCGGAACTGGTGATGCCTACATCGCTGGTTAGATAGGTGTAGTCGTAATCTCCTCCGGAGACTACAACACCTGTGCTATCATAGAGGCCAAGCCCCACGCCCACATATTCCAGCTCTCTGATTCTGGGAAAGAACTCAGTCTGGTTCAATTGGTATTGAGTAGTGATGTTCATGGCATTCTTCCACCAACTGTGAGTTGATCTAAAGCGAGCCAGATCATAGTAGGAACGGGGATTCTCTGTTTCCTGTTTCCTGATCTCACGATGAGTATAGTCCAGGTCGAGATTGTTGGTTGTGCTGTTATATAATTGCTTGAGTGCAAGAGTGGAGCTGCTGGTCACCTTCTCCCAGTCTTCGTTCTTCAACAGAGACTGATCTGCAGAGAATGAAGCACTGCTTCTGAGATTGGTTCCCCTTGAGAAAGACAGCACGGGATTTAGCTTCCAGTATGCGGTGCCCGGGAGGGTGCTGGTGTCCTCTTCATGTAAGAGGGCGTTCAGTAAACCCTCCAGTCTTAGTGAGAACTTACTTAAGTTCCACTGGCTGGTCAAGGTGGAGTAGTACAACTGACTATCTGTGATGTTGGGATCATCAGATTCATGCAAGGCAAAGGTAGCATTGAGATTGGTTTGAGGGATCAAACCTCTTGCTCTGTTCAAGCTGGAGTATCGAATGCTACGTGTGCTCTGATGGGGGTAGCGTCTGTTCTGGAAGCTGAAAGCCTGACGCCAGCTATCGCCCAAGTCAAGTCCGATTCTGGCAGTTATCTGCTCCCGAGCCAGAGAATCAGGCAAAGCCACCAGGCTCAGGTCTTGCTCTTGTCCCGGATCCTCCACCTGAGAGAAAAGAAAGCTATTCTCCAATCTCTGTTCATAATCGATCCAGAGCTCTGGCCGGACATAGCCTTCATCATCCCTCCACGATCCATTGATATTGTACAACACACTGCGGTTATCCTTGTCTTCCAGCTTAGAAAGTGTGTTCAGATCATTGACGGTATAGATGGCTTCTGCTCCCAGAGAGAAGCTTCCATCTTGAAAGTGAAGACCTGTATTAACATTAGTGCGCCTTACGGGAGCTACCAACCTCTTTTGAGGCATCCATGAGCCCAGCCCTTCTCCTCTATAAACATACTTTCCACTGGAGAACTGTTCATAGTCTCCCAACCCATAACCCACATAGCTGAAGAACAGGTTGTAGTTTGCCAGACTGTCTCCCAAAGCATATTCATAATATGGAGTGCCACCACCAGTGTAAGCAAGCCGGTATGATCCTACTCCGGATTCTACCTCAAAGATGCCATTACCCCAGACAAGGTTATCACCAGCCTCTGATAATGCTTCCAGATCTGCCTCAGTGAAGTCTCCCGATAACGGCACAGAGGAATCATCCGTCTGATGAATCAGATTCTGAACAATGTAAAGCTTGTTACTGATATCGTACCTCAGAGAGTTGTAAAACATGCTCTGCTTGTAATTCTCGTCTGAATACTGGTAGTAAGCCAGTACGTTGTTGGATGGACTCACTAAAGCTTGAAACATCACAGTGCCTTCATTGTAGTCTATCGTGTAGTCACTACCCCGATCAAGCATCCTGCCATCCAGGTAGATTCGCTCACTTCCAGCTATCACTTTGTAACTACTCTGAAAACCGTCAACATTCAGATAATAGGGACCCAGCTTTCCCTCGATTATCTCCAGCACCATGGAGGCAGTCTTTCCTGTGGCAGCAGAATACCCAGCTTCAAGCTTGACACTGCCTTGATAGGCAGCTTTCAAGCCTTCAAAACTTGTATTATAGCTTAGATACTTGCTAGCTTGAGATTGCCAGGACAGATCACCCATAGCTATCTCATAATTGGGACCGAAGACTTTGATGAAGACTTTATCCAGCGAGCTCAGTTCTCGTGAATCTCCCTCCGGACTTAGTTTTGATTGACTATCGGATAACTGCGCCAGGATCTCCACATTTTGCGCCAAGCTTCCACTCAGGTTTACAAATAGTGATTGCTTCAGATCAAAGGCAGCGTCATCCGAAAAGCTGAGGGCAAAGGTCTTGGAGCCTCGTAAGTTCAGATTGCTGTCTGTATTGAATAGCAATCTCCTGGTATTTATCTGAGGAATACTATCCAGGCTGGTATAGATCTCATAGAAGCTTGTAGCCTGCGAGAAATGCTCTGGTAAACTCAGATACCTCACTTGGATGAACCTGGAGTCCAAGGCTCTCAGCAATGTGATTGTACCTGCCTTGTAGTCAAGAATGTAATCCAGACCCTGTTGCAGATTCCCTGATTCCGTTTCCACAACCTCTGAATTGACTATCAGATTGCTTCTCTCAAGCCGATAACTGATTGTATTCCGGTTTAGTTCGATTGTCTCTGTATGAATATAGTCTATGGCCAGCAGTCCTGGAAGTAGGCATAGAAAGAGGAGGCCAAATAGTAGAATCTTATGAAGCTTCAAACTACAACTTGTGGATTACGTAAGTTACTACTCCCCAAATCTGGAAATCATCGGAAGCCAGGATCTGAACCGGCTCAAATTCTTCATTTTCAGGCACCAGCCAGTATCCATCATCCGTGATATGCAGCCTTTTAACCGTAAACTCACCATTCAATATTGCAATGATCACCTTCTTATGAGTGGCCTCCAGAGCTTTGTCCACCACTAGCAAGTCGTCCGGAAAGATCCCTGCATTGATCATGGAAAACCCAGCAGCTTTCACAAAGTAGGTAGAAGGTTTGTGCTGTATCAGATAGACATTCAGATCAAGAACCCCCTCGATATAATCGGTGGCGGGAGAGGGGAAACCTGCAGGAATTGATGTGCCGATCAAGGGACGGAGTACTTTGGTTTCAGGATTGAAGCCAAAGATTCCCTTGATTGATCCGTCTGTCTTGAGCTTTTTCATGATCTTCTTACGAATAAGCCAGTCCCACCCAGGCAGGACTGGCTTTCTTCTATAATACTGGTTTAGCCTCTTCTTCTGGCAATAGCATTGAGAAGATTGGTGGCATTGGTTCCATGGCGGGGATCGTTACGGATGAGCTCCAGATCTGTTCTGGCTTCATTGAAACGATTGCTTCTGTAGTAGGCATTACCACGAAGTAACAAAGCATCTGCATTCCGGGCATTTCCGCGGAGAGCGATAGTTGCAAAGCTGATCACTTTTGCCCAGTTTGAACGTCCATTGTAATAGCTGGAAACAGCAAGAGCAAGCTGTGAATCATCTTCGATCAGCAGAGCTTTTTCAAAGTACTCCACCATCTTGGCATTGTTGTTCAGATTGCGATAGTTATCTCCCAACAATCTGTAGCAAATGAGCAGTTCTTCCTGTGCAGGATTGGTGCCCACGTAACGGAGGAGGATATCATTTGAATTTGCCCATTGGGAAGTGCTGCGATAGAAGTTTGCCAGAGACCGGTAGGTGTTTCCATCGGCACGAATCTCAAGTGCTCTTGTATAGTAGTTCTGCGCCTCGGTGTTATTTCCTGATTCAGCATATTTGCTGGCAAGCATGAGGTAGGCATTGGCGTCGTTTGATGCTTCAGCATAGTCACGCAGAACTCTGAAGGCACGCTCTGTATCTCTGATGTCGTTGTTCAGCACCATAAACTTGGAATTCAGAATCTCAGCATTATTGGGGTCTCCAGCCAGGATACGATCATAGTATGTGATAGCTGCTTCGAAATTCCCGGCGTTCCTATTCACCAAGGCAAGGTTACCATAGAGTTGAACCTTGTTTTGCTGCAGGGTTTCAGCTTCGATTGTTATAGGAGTGGTAATGCTTTCATAGATTCCCAGGGCAGCTTCGTAGTGCTCGATGGCTTCGGTGTAAATCTGGGCTTCATAGCTCTCATTGGCCATCCGAATCTGGGTTGTGGCGATGTTGAGCTGCATCTTTTCAATCTTGTGATTCACGGAATCAATCTCGGTAGCGACTGCCGAGGCTTCTCTGAAAGTGTTCAGAGCAAAGTTGAATTGACTCAGAGCGTTTTGATATTCTTCGGCATCAAAGGCGTCCAAAGCGCTGTCTGCATGGGCTTGAGCGATGATCATAGGGCTCACAGGAGCTTCCACCACGACCGGAGTCTTTGAGGCATTGCTGCAGGCACTGATTATACTCAAAACAACCAGTACAGCAATCAGTAGATAACTATGTTTAATCATTAAATCCTCCACATAATCTTATGCTAAAGACTAAAGGCTTGGGGGCTGGATTTTGTCAATTGAAAAGAGTTTTTCAGAGTTTTTTTAGGGCTTGTAGAATATTATTCATAGGGCAATACTTCTTTGTAACACTCTGCAATATATAGCAATGCGTGCATGTAGTGTTGTAAGTATAGCTTGAGAAGGCTTTTAGAAATGATCTGAAGACGTTTTTTTTTGTTGACAGGATGTACAGGCTCGATTTTACTTCAAAACAAATATCTCGAACTCTTTTGAGTACTTAGTAAAGGAGGTAAAATGAGCAGAGATGAATTGATTAAGAAAATCGCTGGAGAAGCCGGGATTTCACAGAAATTAGCCGGTGCCGCACTCGCAGCCGTCCTTGGGGGCATCACAGAAGCTCTCAAAAAGGGCGAGAAAGTGACTTTGGTTGGTTTTGGTTCTTTTAGCGTTGCAAAACGCAAAGCCCGTAAGGGTATCAACCCCAAAACCAAAGCACCTTTGAAGATTCCAGCCCGTAAAGTTCCTGTCTTTAAAGCTGGTAAGAAACTCAAAGATGCTGTAAAAAAGTAACTCTTTAGTATCAACCGAAAGAGCAGGTGACCGCAAGGAGCCTGCTCTTTCATTTTGGGTCTGATCTTCCTATGTGTGCTTATGGTATAGGTTTAGTCTCTTCTCCCTTCCTGATACAACTCTTTTGCTATAAACTAATACAGGATAAGCCTTTCCTTAGCTTTCGCTAAGGGATCGCTAAAGGATCGCTAAGGCATCGTTAAAGAAATGATTGAGCGAGCTATGAGAGGGAGTTGAGATTAAAGTTGTTGACTAAATACCGCCGCTGCGATTTGCTGATTCTAAAGAAAAAATACCTTACAATGGGGTGAAAGATGAGATTATCAATAGATAAAAGAGATTTGAACCAGCACATACAGCACTTGGCTTCCATTGTGCCCACCAAAGCAACCAATCCAATTCTAACCAATTACCATATTGTTGCCAGCACAGAGACCAATAGCATTCAGATCACAGCAACAGACCTGAATATCACTGTGATAGTGAACTTCCCGGCTTCCATCAGCGAAAGCGGCACCATTGCGGTATCGGCTCGTCACTTCAATGAGATTATCGCCAGTATGCCGGATGATGTCTTACAGCTTTGGACCAATGAGGATCTGCTCCTTATTCAATGCGGGAAGATCGATTTTAAGCTGCTTTGCGCAGATAACTCACTCTATCCCCTGATTCCCACGAGCTCGCTCAAGAATTCTATCAAACTGGAAGCAGAACTCTTTCACCGGATGATTAGCAAGACTACTTTTGCTGTCTCGCAGGACAACAATCGTCCCGTTCTCACTGGTGTTTGCTGGAAGATCTACGATAAGGAACAGCTCATGGCTGCCACAGATGGTAGAAAGGTCGCAGAGATTAAGGTTCGCAGCAGCATCATGCAGCAGAATCCCGAAGCTGAACGGCTAGAGGAAAACATCTTTAACGAGAACCAGGATAGCTATCTGGAAAAAGTGATCCCGGTCAAGACCCTGGAATTCATGCAGAAGATCTATCGCTCTGATGTCAAAGAATTGCAGCTTCTGATGGAGCACAACCGGATGATGCTGGCCTATGGCGAGTATGTGATCTTTAGCCAGATTATCGAGAATAAATATCCCGAGTACCAAAAAGCCTTTGTCCATGATTTACCTAACTGCCTGATCATTGATAAAGAGCGGCTCAGAACTGCTATCCGTCGTGTTGCTCTTGTTGCTCCCGATGATAATCTCCGCACCCGCTTTGAGATCAATTCAGACCAGTTTGAGATCAATACCAGCAATCGGGATACGGGTGACGCCAAGCAATTCATGGATGACTATTCCTATCAGGGCAGCCCTACAAACATCTCTTTCAACTACAAGTTCATGCTCGCCATCCTTGATGTTGTGGACACTGAAAAGGTGAAGATACTCTTGGGTTCTCCAAAGGATCCCATGATGATCTATAGCGAATCGAACCAGGAGAATCAGGAACTCACCTTCCTGCTGATGCCTTTGCGGTCATAATTGCTTGCATCTACGCTCCATCGAGATAGAAAACTTTAGAAACTACGCCACAGGCAGCTTTTACTATCTGCCCCAGGGTTGCATGTTCATTGGCAACAATGGCAGCGGGAAGACCAATCTGCTGGAGGCTATGGCTTATTGCGGACTGGGAAAGTCCATTAGATTTCACAGCGATCAGGAGATGCTTCGGTTCTCTTCTGATCGTTTTTATATTTCTGCTGATTTTCTGCTGGAAACAGGATTGTCTCTCGAGGTTAGTTTCAGTTTTCAGGATGGGATCAAACAGCTCTCGCTGGATGGCCAGCCGGTGCGTCAGCTAAGCCGGGTGCTGGAGGCTGTGAAGATCATCTATTGTGCCCCGGAGGATATAAATATCATCACAGGGAGTCCCAGGTTTCGCAGGCAGTATTTTGACCTGTCTATCTCTCAGGTTTATCCAAAATATCTGCCGGCTTTGCGCAACTATCTGCATGTGATAAAGCAGAGGAATAGCTTGTTGAAAAGCGGGTCAAACCATGCACAGAAGTTTTCCTGGGATAAACGTTTTGCTGGTGCTTATCTGGAGCTTATAGAATACAGGCTTTCCTATCTGAGGGATCTGAATGCGCAGTTGGATTCCCAGTATCTGGATATATCAGAGTCTGTTAAAGCTCTGAAGGTGCTCTACGAACCGGTTTTGCAGCGTGTTCCTCCGGAAGAGATCAATGAAGCGCAGGTGCTGGATTGGCTGAAGCAGAATGAGAACCGGGAAAAGCATTATGAGCGAACTCTAATCGGTGCGCATCTGGACGACTATCGTTTTCTGCTGAACGATCATGATCTGAAGCTCTATGGCTCTGGAGGGCAAAAAAGGATTGTGGTTGTGATAATGAAGCTGATCCAGGCAAATCTGATTCACAATAAGACATCCATCCGACCTATCTTTCTCTTTGATGATATCTTTGCGGAACTGGATACCATCCACATGCAGAGAATCCAGGAACTAATCGATGATAAAAATCAGGTATTCATCACTTCACCCCGCCAGGATCTGGCGCTGCATTGGCCCAAGCTGCCGGGGATCAATCTCCCGTTGAGTTCAGATGAAACTAAATAGAAGCCTCGTTGGCTGGATGATGTATGACTTTGCCAATTCGGCTTTTACTACAATTATTGTAAGTGTAGTTTACTCGGCTTATTTTGTTGGAACAGTTGTGGGCGGAGAGAAGGGTTATGGTGAGATGTTGTGGGGGAGAGCTGTGGGTATATCAATGGCCTTGGTAGCAATTTCTGCTCCCATCTTGGGTGCCGTGGCGGATTATTCCCGGGCCAAGAAACGCTTGTTGCTGATCAATTGCTATCTCACGGTTATCTTCACAGCTCTACTGTACTTCGTGGGACCTGGCAGTATCATGCTGGGGATGGTGTTATTTATCATTGCAAATTTCGGCTTCAATAGCGCTAACGTTTTTTACGATAGCTTCCTACCCGACATAGCCAGTCCATCAGATATAGGCAAGGTTTCCGGATATGGCTGGGCTTTGGGCTATGTGGGAGGTCTTCTCTCGCTGCTATATTCGCTGTGGATCATCAACACAAACCCTTCCCATGTGAGATGGGTATTCCCTGCTGTGGCTCTGCACTTTCTGGTCTTTTCCAGTTTTCTCTTTATCTGGCTTAAAGAGTTCCAGAGAGCTTCCAAGCGGACAAACTACTATCGGGTAGCTCTGCAACGAGTAGGGTATTCCTTGAAGCATATTCGGCAGCTACCTCAATTGCTGAGGTTTATCTTCAGTTATTTTATCTACAATGATGGGATCACTACTGTAATAGCCTTTGCGTCTATTTATGGCATAGAGCGTTTTGGGATGGATACAAAGGCGATGATTGTGTATTTCATTCTGGCGCAGTTTACTTCTATAATAGGGGCAGCGCTGTTTGGAGTTGTGTCCGACAAATGGAGCTCCAAGGTTTCGCTCAGTATCTCTCTATTGATCTGGGTTGCTGTAGTGATATGGGCTTTCTTTTGCAAAACAGCCGGTGAATATTATCTGGTGGGATTACTGGCTGGATTGGCTATAGGAAGCAGCCAGGCAAACAGCCGTACAATCTTGTCTCAGCTCACTCCCAGAACTAAACAAGCTGAGTTCTTTGGCTTTTATGCCTTGACAGGGAGGCTTTCCTCAATTATTGGTCCTGTGTTGTATGGTTGGATAGCCCACAAGACGGGAGATATTCGCTGGTCGATCCTATCTATCATGTTCTTTTTCATTATTGGGTGGATTCTGCTGAGAGCAGTGAATCTGAAACAAGGTATAACCGAGGCAGATCAGATGGATCTTGCTCAGTCAAACTAAAAGGAGTTATCATGAGAAGACTTTTTCTACTATTACTGATATTGGTTAGTTTATTCCTCGCTGCCTGCAACAGTGGGAAGAAGGTGCTTTACGTCTTTAACTGGACGGATTACATTGATCCTGAGTTGATCAGCCGTTTTGAACGGGAGAACGATTGTAAGGTCAAGCTTAGCACCTATGATTCGAATGAAAACATGCTGATAAAAGTGAAGAACTCCCGAGAATCTTTTGACTTGGTGTTCCCTTCCGGAGATCACGTCAGTATCCTGGCAGAGAGTGGTCTTCTGGAACCTCTGGATAAATCCAAGCTCCTGAACTATCCCAACCTCGATCCTCAGCTCTTGCAGAAGGCAGAATCCTTTGATCCCGGTAATCAATACGCTGTTCCATATTTTTGGGGGCTTACTGGGTTGATCTATAATAAAAGTTTCGTGCCTGCAACCGTTGTACAGGATAGCAGCTGGTCTGTAATAGCCAATGCCTTCTTCAAAGAGAATCGTAATAAGGTAACCATGCTGGATGATGCCAGAGAAGTTATCGGTGCTGCATTACTGTATGCAGGTTATGATGTGAACGACACAAGCCAGGAAGCCATGGATAAAGCCGGAGAAATCCTTACTGCCTGGGACAACAACATCACGCAGTTCGATAGTGATAGCTATAAGAATGAGGTTCAAGACGGCACATCATGGCTGGCTCAAGCTTACAATGGTGATGCCTTGCAGCTAATGAGTAACAACGCTGATCTGGGTTTCTTCCTGCCCAAAGAAGGAAGCTGTCTTTGGATGGACAGTGTTGTGATCCTGAAGTCTTCCAAGAACAAGGATCTTGCTCATAAGTTTATAGACTTCCTGCTTGATGCCGAGAATGCCAGAGCCAATGCCGAACATACCCAGTATGCCACGCCTAATAAGGTTGCCAAAGATATGCTCAGTCCAGAGATCGTCAACAATTCCCTGATCTACCCAAGTCCGGCATATCTGGAGAAGTGTTTTATGATTGAGTACCTTGGCGAAGAGATCAAGAAGATAGATGCCCTCTACGAACAGATCAAGATGATCTGATCAGGATAGAGATATTATACTTAGCCACATCTGGCTTTAGGAGATAAAGAAGTGTTAGATAACCTGGGAGAATTGAAGCGCAGCCATTACTGTGGAGCGCTCTCAGAAGCTGATAAAGGAAAGACAGTTAGTCTGTTTGGATGGGTGCACAAGCGCAGAGATCTGGGTGGCTTGATCTTCATTGATCTGCGAGATGTTAAAGGGATAGTGCAAGTTCTGATAGATCCCACTCAAACACATGTTTTTACCAAGGCAGAACGAATTCGAAACGAGTATGTAATCCATGTGGAAGGCACTGTCATGGAGCGCTCAGAAACAAATAGGAACTCAACCATGAAGACAGGAGCTATAGAGGTTCACGCCTTCGATCTGCATATATTGAACGACACTGCACCACTGCCTATTCAATTGAATGAGCAAGCTATGGCAGAGGAAGACCTCAGGCTTACCTATCGCTATCTTGATCTGCGCAGAGAGAAGCTGCAGAAGATACTGCTGATGCGAGACGCTATTACATACGAGATCAGAAACTTCCTGCATAAAGAGAACTTCTACGAGATTGAAACTCCCATCCTGATGAAGAGCACTCCCGAAGGAGCCAGAGACTATCTGGTTCCCAGCCGCATACATCCGGGAAAGTTCTATGCTCTCCCTCAATCTCCCCAGATCTTCAAGCAACTGCTTATGATTGGCGGTTTCGACCGTTACTACCAGATAGCCAGATGCTTCCGTGATGAAGACCTCAGAGCAGATCGCCAGCCGGAATTCACGCAACTTGATATTGAGCTTAGTTTTGCTACTCAGGACGAAATCTTCGATCTGCTGGAACGCCTCATGCAGCGCTTGTTCAAGGCTGTGTTGAATATCGACATTCCCAGCCCCTTCCCGCGTTTAAGCTACATTGAAGCCATGAACCGTTACGGCTGCGACAAGCCGGACACACGCTTTGCTATGGAGCTGATAGACCTCAGTGAGGCCTTTGCCCACAGCCAGTTTGCAGTCTTCCAGTCTGCTCTGTCCCAAGGTGGAGCAGTCAAAGCCATCGTAGTGAAAGGGGGAGCCAAATACTCCCGTAAACAAACGGATGAACTTGTCGAGCTTGCTAAACATAACGGTGGGAAAGGCCTGGCTTTTGTGAAAGTGACTGACGCTGCTTATGAAGCAGGTATCTCAAAGTTCATCAGTGATGACGAAAGAGCAGAAGTGAACCGGCTTTGCCTGGCAGAACCCGGAGACCTGATTGCCTTCGCAGCCGATAGCTGGGAAATGTCCTGCAAGATACTTGCTGCCCTCAGAAACCACATTGCCACTCTCGAGAACCTGATTCCTGCAGGAGCATTCAACCTGCTTTGGATAGTGGACTTCCCGATCTTCTCCTGGAATCCCGACCAGGCTCGCTGGGAACCTGCTCATCACATGTTTACCCTACCCAGAGAAGAGCATATCGCCTGGCTGGATGAGCCGGATAAAATTGGAAAGATTCTGGGACAACTTTACGACTTGGTTTGCAATGGAATGGAGCTCTCATCCGGCAGTATCCGTTGCCATAGATATGACATTCAAAAGAAGATCTTTGACGTGCTGGGCTTTGAAGAGGATGAACTCAAAGACCGCTTTGGATTCTTCCTGGATGCCTTGAAATACGGAGCTCCTCCTCATGGAGGCATAGCTCCCGGTTTGGACAGACTGGTGATGATCATGTCTGGAGCCGATTCTATCCGCGACGTCATTGCCTTCCCCAAGACTCTCAAGGCTACTGACCTAATGAACCAAGCGCCCAGTGAAGTACCCTTGGAACAATGGCAGGAACTACACCTAAAGCCTTCCGAATAGCTGTATTGACCAGTGGTCTGAGCCGCGGCTCAAACCTCCAGGCTATTCACAGATACTTTCGGGAGCATCAGCTTCCGGTGGAGATCAGCTTTGTTGTGATCACCAGAAAGTCTGCTCCTGTTGCAGATTACTGCCATCTGGAAGGACTGCCTGTGGAGTTCATCTCATCTCTGGATCCTGCTGCTTTTGAGACTCGACTGGGGAAGCTAGTGCAAGTTTACAAGCCAAACCTTCTGGTGCTTGCCGGTTTCATGAAGAAGCTCACTGCAGGCTGCCTGAGAGCTATGTCCGTCCCCGCATTAAATATCCATCCTGCCTTGTTGCCCAAGCATGGAGGACAGGGTTTCTATGGTCAGAGAGTGCACGAAGCTGTCTTGGCCTCCGGTGATACAGTCTCCGGAGTAAGTATCCATCGGGTTGATGCAGAGTATGATCATGGCGATATCGTGGCGCAAGCTGAAGTGGATATCTCAGATTGCAGATCTGCCGCTGAGATTGGCCGCAAAGTGCTGGAGCTGGAACATAGTTTCTACGCACCAACTATCTATCAGTTCCTGATCTCCGGGCAATGATCAAGATAGCCGTTGCTACCCTGGGTTGCAAGACCAACCAGGCAGAGTCTGCTGCCATGGTAGGAGCCTTTGAGGATGCGTTACTTGTGGAGTTTGGTGAAGCTGCTGATCTCTATCTGATCAACACCTGCACTGTCACCAACCGCACAGATTACAAGAGCCGCAACCTGATTCGACGAGCTCTAAAGCTCAAAGAAGCAAACCCTGCCATGAAGATTGTGGTCACGGGTTGTTATTCGCAGAGAAGCAGGGAAGAAGTGCTAAGCTTGGGAGCGGTTGATTACGTGATTGATAATCAGCACAAGCTGGATCTCAAAGAGCTGATTCAAGAGCCAGAGCCGGGATTCATGGATATCATGCAGGCAGAGGACTTCAGGTTCCGTCTTCAGAAAGGGATGTTGGACAGAAGCAGGGCTTTCCAAAAGATTCAGGATGGTTGTGATTACTATTGCAGCTACTGTGCCGTTCCTTATGGAAGGGGACACAATCGCAGCGCTCGCTGGCAGGATGTGATCCTGCAAGCCCGCACTTTTGTGGCTTCTGGCTACAAAGAGATAGTCCTGGGTGGAGTAAACCTGGGTCTCTACAGGGATGGCAGTATCGGTCTGAAAGAGCTCCTGGAGAAGCTGGAAGATATCGAAGGTTTGGAGATAATCCGTCTGAGTTCACTGGAACCCCAGCTTTTCACGGATGAGCTTATGAGTCATATTCAAAGCTCAAAAAAGCTTGCAGCTCATTTCCATCTGGCCATTCAATCTGCCTCGGATACGGTGTTGGAAAGGATGGGGCGGGTCTATAGACAAAGTCTCCTGAGAGAGTTGATCGCCAAGATCAAGGCTGCTCTGCCTCATGCTGCTATAGGCGGAGATATCATTTGCGCCTTTCCTGGCGAAACAGATCTGGAATTCAATGAGACCTTTGATTTCTTGCAAGATAGCCCCCTTTGTTATCTGCATGTGTTCCAGTATTCCAAACGTAAAGGCACTCCTGCTGCATCCATGCCAGATCAGATCAACGGCAGCCTTGCCCAGGAGAGATCAAACCGCCTGATCTCAATGGCAGAAGTCCTGAAAGACCGCTATAAGCAGCAGCTTGTTGAGCAACAGGTGCCCTTGAGAGGCGTGGTTGATTGGGTTGAAGGAGATCTTGTTAGCTTTCTGAGTGATCATTACATCAGAGGTTACGTCCGCCAGCAGGCCTCGTTAGGTGAGCTTGTCTCAATCGATCCCAATGCTCTTTTCGAGGATGGCCTGATCCAGATATAAGCGCTCTGGATATTCTCAAGTCATTAATCCCTTGTAGCAAATACATCTACCTCTCCACATAGTCCCTCTTTACGATCATTAACCATAACTTACTATTGGATAAGCTCTTCCTTAGCTTTCGCTAAAGGATCGCTAAAGAGTCGCTAAGGAAGCGCTAAGGAATCGAATGAGGGAGAAGTGGGAGAGAGCTTTACGGCGTCTGTGGTTTCCCTCACATCACAAAAATGAGTGATGCAAAAAAAAGCGGATCGAATACGATCCGCAAAAGGTCTATTTGAAATGT
>JAEZUG010000100.1 GCA_023421135.1 Candidatus Cloacimonadota bacterium
GTAAACTCATGCGTGTCACATGAGTATGAGATGCGTTTCAAGTGAGTACCGAATTAGGGAGGAGTGAGAAGTGGATTCAGTTCTTTCCTGCTCTTGCAGATATGACGATATGCAGAGCAGATAGAGAATTCTGGCTTGTGCCTTGTTTTGCGGCTTGTGCAATGGTCTTGCTATACATGTCTGATTCCACTATCTCCCATCACCCAATAAAAAGAAGAGCTTGACGGTAATAGCACGTAACAAAAGCTAAGCTCATCACCGAGCAAGCTGTTCTAACGCCTGATAGTGCCATGACTGCTTGCCGATAGGGTGTTGCCGGAAACAGCAATGCCTTCCAGTGTGAAAAGGTGGTAGCGCGTGCTTGGGATATATCTGTCCCACAAACAGGTGCGTCCCTCCTTTTCACCCCTAAGAAACGATAAGGAGTAAGCCATGTTTTTCGAAGTTCCGGTACCCCAGAACGAGCCAGTGCTGAGCTACAAACCGGGCTCAGCCGAGAGAGAATCCCTGCGTAAGGCTCTGGACGAGCTTTATTCCCAAGAGATAGAAATCCCTGCCATCATCGGAGGTAAGGAAGTCTTTACAGGTGAAACAGATTACTGCATCTGCCCTCAGGAACACAGTCATCACCTTGCCAAGTATCACAAGGTGAGTAGCTCCGAGATTCAGGAAGCCATCAAGAGCGCTACTAAAGTGCGTAGTGACTGGGAGGAAATGCCCTTCTATCATCGCTCTGCCATCTTCCTCAAGGCTGCTGAATTACTTTCCACCAAGTATCGCTTCATTCTTAATGCCGCCACGATGCTGGGGCAAAGCAAAAATGTGCATCAGGCAGAGATCGATTCGGCCTGTGAACTGATAGATTTCTGGCGTTTCAACGCCTATTTTGCCCAAAAGATCTATGAGCAACAGCCTCTGATCTCTCCCAAGGGTGAGTGGAACTTCACGGAATACCGGGCTCTGGAAGGCTTTGTCTTTGCCGTTACACCCTTCAACTTCACTGCCATTGCCGGAAATCTTCCCACTGCACCGGCCCTGATGGGCAATTCAGTGATCTGGAAGCCGGCAGGAACTGCAGTCTTTAGCGGTTACTACATCATGAAGATACTTCAGGAAGCCGGGCTGCCCGATGGTGTGATCAATTTCATCCCCGGAGCAGGTTCTCAGATAGGAAACCTGGTACTGGATTCCCCGGAGCTGGCGGGAGTTCATTTCACTGGCAGCACGGGAGTATTCAACCAGATCTGGCAACGTACCGCCAATAACATCCATCTCTACAAGTCCTACCCCAGGCTGGTGGGAGAAACCGGCGGCAAGGATTTCATCTTTGCGCATAGCTCGGCCGATCCACGCAGTCTGGCGGTTGCTTCTTTGCGCGGAGCCTTCGAGTATCAGGGGCAGAAGTGCAGCGCAGCTTCCCGGCTCTACATACCCCAATCGCTCTATGCCAAGTGGCACGAGCACATGGAAGAAATGCTGGCTAAGCTCAAGATGGGCGACGTGAGAGACTTTTCCAATTTCGTGAATGCGGTGATCGATAAAAAGAGCTTTGATAACATCAGATCCTACATTCAGCATGCCGAGGATGCCGCTGATGCTGAGATCCTCTTTGGTGGAAAGTGCGACGATTCGGTTGGCTACTATGTCGAGCCCACTGTGATCAAGACTACCAATCCTGCCTACAAGAGCATGCAGGAGGAGATCTTTGGCCCGGTGCTGACAGTCTATGTCTATAAGGACGAGGAATTTGAGAAAACTCTGCAGATCTGCGACCAGACCTCTCCCTATGCACTCACGGGCTCAATCTTTGCCCAGGAACGCAGTGCAATCTGCATTGCCTACAATGCGTTGCGTCACAGTGCCGGTAACTTCTATATCAACGATAAGCCCACAGGAGCGGTGGTTGGTCAACAACCCTTCGGCGGTGGCAGATCTTCAGGGACCAATGATAAGGCAGGCTCGGCACTTAATCTGCAGCGTTGGATTTCGGCTCGTTCCATCAAAGAAAACTTCGTTCCGGCCACAGGTTTTGAATATCCCTTTATGTTGAAGTAGCCAAGATAAGAATAGAAGAGAAGGGTGGTAGTGCAGTTCTGCGCTGCTACCCTTTTTTGTATCTGGCTGGTAGATCAGATATCTGGGGAGGAACTATTGTCGGGCAGCGATAAAGAGCGCTGTGGCCAGCTTGACAAGGTTGTCGTCTGTAGTATGCAAGCGGTCGGAGAGCACCTGGGCGATATTGAGGATGATGTGATAGGCTGCCTGAACGTCTTTGATGGCCAGAGCGTCAAAATCTGCTTTGGTGATGTAGTAGAGCAGACAGTCTGTGTGAGCAATCACATTGGCTGTGCGGGGGGCGTGCCCCAGGATACCATTTTCGCCAAAGGTTGGCAGCATGCTGCTATCCAGAGTCACCAGCACTTTCTCGTCTGATCTGCCGACCTCGATGCCTTTGACCAATTCCTTGGTAACCTTCACTTTGCCTTCCACTAGGATGTAGAGCATATCGCCGTAGCTTTCGTCTTTGAGGATGTAATCTCCCCGCTTGAAGCTCTGCGGTTTCAACAGATCCAAGAGGAGCGAGAGCTGAGAAGCATCCAGAGCTTCAAAAATCCTTACCTTTTTCAGCAGATCAATCTCAATCATAATCAGTTAGCTCCCAGGATAATTGCGAGGTCGTCCGCCTGAATCAGGCTGTCCGGAGCGGGATTCCAGCGGATGTTTTCCCGGTTTTCGGTTTTGCTGATGCTGGATTTGGCCAGAGTGGACTTGATAAACTGATCTATGGCCGATGAGTTGTCTGAGAAAATGGAATCGAGCTCCAGAACGGGTTCCTTGCTGATCAGGCCGATCATGAGCCCGGATCCGGAGCGGTTGAAGTGGTCGAAGAGTTCTTTATAGGCTTTGCCAACAAAGCTTTCGGGGATTTCGCCGGTGTAGAGGTGTTGATCCTTGGACTTCAGCAATTGGGAAAAGATGCAGAGACTACTGCTGTCTAAAATGTTATTGGCCAAAAGATAACCACCCAGATCATCGAAGATCAGGATGTCTCTGATGCCGCTACGGAGCAGGAGGCTACGATTGTCCGGATTGAGCAGTTGCACGGTGATCCGTTCTTTGCTGATCAGATATTGCAGGATATTGGCGATGATGATGCTGCGGTCGTCCGCTATCTGCCGATCCAGGCTTTGGTCTGCCAATACGATCACTTGGCTGGCGGTGCTGATGGAGGCACGGCGCAGAACGTCTTCCTGGCTGGGTTCTCCTCGAACGAAGCGGAGCTGAAGGGTGTTGAACTGGCTTTCCAAGCTCTCAAAAAGCTCTGTGCTTTGGTTCATGACCAGGCAGATTTCCAAGCTTCCGGGCTGTTTCTCCTGCAGGGCAGTCAGCAGGGCGGAAGCCGTCTTGTTCCACCCGCAAATCACTATGTGATTATGAGTTTTGATCTGTTTCAAACCTTTAGCTCCTTTGATCTTGTCTTCGACCAAGAGTGATGCGATCAGACCGGTAAAAACCGAGAGCAGCACAAAGCCAAACACAATGAGGACATAGCCCACCATTCTGCCGGAGCTGCTCTGAGGTACTACGTCGCCATAACCGACGGTTGCGATGGTAACAATCGCCCACCACAAGCCGTCGCCAAAGCTTTTGATAGAGGGATTGGGTCGCGAACGACCCTCAAACTGCCATACCAGATAAGAGGAGACCAAAAGCAGGATCACAATGATGATCAGCACCAGGAAAAAGCGGATGATCAGCTTGCGATTATCTGCGTTCAGCAAGCCCAAACCACCGAAGTGGTGCAGGAATTTGGCTCTCCTGAACCGGCGGAGCAGCTTCATATTTTAAAATAGTTGCAAGAGCAGATAGAGGATCATATTGGTGAGACCGATCAGGAAGTTCAAAGCCATAAAGGCATAGATCATAGGCTTATAGACATACTTGTGGAAATAGCCATAGAAGAATTCTATATTGAACTGCTCGTCAAAGTCTTCAATCTTATGCTCAATTCTGAACTGCTCGATCAAGCTGGGAACGAGCTTGCGCAGGATGCTGCTGGCCAGGTTCTTTCCCAGGTCTGCCATCTGAGCGTGAATCTTATCTTTCAGAGAGCGGGGAAGCAGCGGCCAGTCGTTCACAAAGCTCGTCTTCTCAAAGACCATATCCCGAACCAGGTTTTCCCATTTGGCCAGATACCCATTCTTTCTGGCATAGTCTCCGGCTTGTTCCAGGTAATCGTGCAGGATGTCCTTGGCTTTGGTAAAGAGCCAATCCCGCTTGCGAACCAGAAAACCGGGGGTGAGAGGCAAGTGCCAGCCAAAGATGATTCTGGCTTTGCGGTTAAAGAGAAACCAATTGAATAGCTCCACCAGGCTCAAGCCCAGCAGGATATTCCAAACTATAAAACTAAGTGCTTTTAGGACTATCATTAAAAACCTCCTCCTGCACCACCGCCACCAGAGCGTCCTCCGCCAAAACCGCCAAATCCACCGAAGCCGCCAAAGCCTCCGCTGCTTCCGCCACTGCGTCCACCGCCTCCGAAGCTTCCGCCTCCAAAACCGCCGGGACCGCCACCTCTGCCACCAAAGATAAACATCCAGAGCAGGATGTCAAGTATCTTTCCCTTGGTCACTATCATCAGGAAGATGAATATCACTATCATGGCGATCAGGCCTGCTGGAGACTGTCTGCTGCCTTGCAGCCTCTGACGGTATGCCGGCATGCCAGTGATTACCACGCCTTTTTCTCTGGCGATAGTATTCAGAATCATCAGGCTGGCTTGGGTAAAAGCTGTGTCCCATTGCTCCTGTCCCTTGCTCAGATAGGATCGCATCACGTTCAGAACTTCTGAGGAATAGGCGTCCGTGACATAGCCTTCGGAGCCATAACCTACCTCTATCTTCAGCCGACGGTCGTTCACTCCCATCAGCAGCAACACACCTTCGTCTTTGCTGTTGCCGATCTTCCAGGCTTCCCACAGTTTTACTGCGTAGGTAAACTCGTCTGTTCCACCCAAATCCGGCAGGATGGCAACGGCATATTCCACATCGGACTTTTCTTTAAGCTCTATAGCCCAGTCGTTGAGCTTTATAGTTGTGGAGTCCTGCAGCACCTGAGCAAAGTCATTCACAAAGCCCACTGGTTGGGGGAATTTCAGCTCTGCTGCCAGACTGCTGCATAAACACAAGAGTATCACGCAGAGCAGTGCTGAGCGGCGCAAGAAGATGCTCCACCTATAAGTCATTCAGCAGATGCCCCATCTTGTCTCTTTTGGTCTTCAGGTACTTGAGATTGTCTTCTACCGGGTTGATCTCGATGGGGATGCGTTCGATGATCTCCAAACCATAGCCTTCCAGTCCGACGATCTTCTTGGGGTTATTGGTGAGCAGGCGGATCTTCTTCAAACCCAGATCTTTGAGTATCTGAGCTCCGATTCCGTAGTCTCTCAAGTCTTCCTCAAAACCCAGCTCCAGGTTGGCTTGCACCGTATCTCGTCCGTGATCTTGCAGGTGATAGGCTTTGATCTTATTCAAGAGCCCAATGCCTCTGCCTTCCTGACGCATGTAGAGGATCACACCTTTACCTACTTCGGAGATCATCTCAAAGCTACGCTTAAGCTGTTCTCCGCAATCACAGCGCCGGGAATGCAGAGCATCACCCGTGAGGCATTCGGAGTGCACCCGTACCAAGGTGGGCTCTTCTTTGGAGACTTCCCCCAGTTTCAGAGCTATATGATATTCATCACTCACTGTGCTGATATAGGTCATGATCTCAAACTGGCCATAATCCGTTGGTAGCAAGGCTTTACTCACTTGCTTCACCAGCTTTTCCTGATGTCTGCGGTAATGGATCAGATCCTTGATTGTGATAATCTTAAGATTATGCTTGGCGGCATAAGGGATTAGGTCATCCAGCCGAGCCATCTCTCCATCTTCGCGGATAATCTCGCAGATAGCACCGATGGGGGAGAGCCCTGCCAGTTTTGCCAGGTCCACCGCTGCTTCCGTGTGTCCGGCACGTTTCAGAACACCGCCCTTTTCGGCTCTGAGGGGGAAGATGTGACCAGGTTTCATAAACTGATCTGCTTTCGCATCAGAGGCTGCCAGAGCTTGGATAGTGAGGGCTCTCTCAGCGGCAGAAATCCCTGTTGTAGTGCCTTCCACGGCATCCACCGAGATTGTGAATTTGGTGCCGTGACGGTCTGAACTCTCATTGGTCATCAATGGAATATCCAACTGGCTAAGTTTATCCTCTTCCATCGGCACACAGAGCAGTCCTTTGCCGTGAGTAATCATAAAGTTCACATGCTTCGGCGTAACTAGCTCTGCAGCCATGAGGAGGTCACCCTCATTCTCGCGGTTTTCGTCATCGACTACTATGATCATCTCGCCGGAGCGGATGGTAGTGATTGCTTCATTAATCTTGGTGAAGATAGTGTCTTTCATCTATGTATGTTCCTTATCTATGTTTGAATATAGCAGCTCTTCCTGAAGCACTTCTTCCACAGAACGAGCGTCTGTATCCAGAGCAAAGTAATTCTCGAGCCAATTCAGCGTATATAGTATATCTTCGGGCAAGGGAGCCTGAAAGTCAAGCTTTTTTCCACTGATGGGGTGAATAAACTCCAATCTCCAGGCATGAAGAGCCTGTCTTTGCAGATGTGTAGTCAATAATTCCGTGACCTTACGCTTCATGTTTTCCGGGACGATGGAGTGCACGTAGCGCCTGGTGTTATAAAGCAGATCTCCCAGGATGGGATAGTTGCGATCTGCCAAGTGTACCCTGATTTGATGCATCCTTCCCGTCTCAAGCTGTACTCTCAGCAGGGCAAAGTAGTGGTATAGTTTGATAGCCCGATAGTGAGTGAGCGACCAGCGTCCTTCTGTAGCACTGCAGATCTTGCGGGGATTGCTGAGGCTGCGTGTCAGGTTGCTTTCAATGCTATCTTGCAGAGGCTCCGGAACACCAGTGCAGATTGCCAGATAGGTCTTTTTGATTTGCCGGCTGGCAAAGAGCTCGTTGAGAGCTGCCTGACAGGGATCGTTTTTGGCAATGATCATCAAGCCTGACGTGCCTCTGTCCAGACGATGAACGATGCCGGGACGGCTGGGTTCCCGCCCACTGGAAAGCTGCGAGCCAAAGTGGAAGACAATGGCATTGACCAGAGTCTGATCTGGATTGCCAAAGCCGGGATGCACGATCATCCCTGCTGGCTTATTGATAAGAGCTAAGTCATCATCTTCGTAGATGATATCCAGGGGGATATCCTGAGGAACCACCTCGATGGGCTCCGGCTCGGGAAGGTTCAGATCTATCTGATCTCCCGGACAAAGCTTGTAGCTCTTCTTCACCGGAATCAGATTCACCAGGATGCGGTCTTCCTCGATCAGCCGTTCAATGAAGCTGCGTGAGTAAAGCTCCTGAATCTTCATATCCACCAGGAACTTATCGAGCCTTTCCGGCTCTGCTCTATCGTAGATTACTTTGATCTTTTGTTTGTTCAATCACTTTATCCAATACAAAGACCGCTCCGGTGCCCACACCCTTGCGGTTTCTGATAATTGTGCCTTCGATCTGCACTGCACGGCTACCGGCAGGATCGCGGATGATGATCTCGGAGAGATTATTACCATATCTCAAGGCTGCCAGAATAGTGTCAAAGAGATTACGGTTAAACTCATCCTTGAAGATCAGTTCGTTGAGGTTGCTCATCTCGCTGATGGAGGGATAGATCTTGCGGAATTCTTCGTTGCAATAGATTACGTCACCGTTGATACTGGTGATCAGGATGGATTGTTTCAGCATGCTGAGGAGTTGATTGATTCTTTGATGATGCTCAAAGATCTTATCAGCTTTGGCTGTGTCAAACCTGATGATTATCGTCAGCATCTTCTGCAAAGCCCGGATCAGCTCCTGGATATCCTGATCCTGATCGTAGAGCGAAGAGTCAAAATCCAGATAGTAATTACCCTGTGAGATCTCATCGATCTTATCCCGCACTTCTTTCAGCGCTTTATGCATGCGGAAAGGGATATAGTTATACATCACAATCAGATAGACAAAAATAGCAAAGACAAAGATGATGATGATGGATTGCATATCAGTCACCAAGCTGGCAAGATTGCGAGCCGAGTTCAGAGAGACCAGTAGTAAAATGGCTTCCAGCACAATGATGGAAAAGAGGATTATGATCAGCATGTGGTAGCGTTGCTTAAAAGATTTCTTCATGGCTCAAATCCTTTTTGTGGCAGTATCATAGATCAGTTTATCGATATTACCCTTGGGTCCGAGCAGGATCAATACATCACCCTCTTCCACCACGTCGTTGGCTCCCGGCATATCGTTCAAGCGTTTCTCTATCACGTTTTTGCCGTCTTCAGTCACGGTCAGGTAGTTGTATTTGATAGCTATCACGTTTATGCCCCGGCTGGAAGGCAGAGCCAGCTCTTGCAGGGTCTTGCCCACAAAGTCTTTGGGCACCACGAGCTCAATCACAATATGACCGCTGGAGAGATTGATGTATTCCAGGATGTTACGGGAGATCAAGGTCTTAGCAAGCTGATTGCCGACGATTTCTTCCGGCAATAGAATATGTTGCACTCCGATCAGCTCCAGAATACGTCCATGCAATTGGTTTTCCACCTTGGCGTAGATAATGCCCACTCCAATCTTTTTCAGGATGGCAGCCGTCAGGATACACTCCTGGATATTGGAGCCGATGCCGATGATCACTGCATCTGCTTCGTGCAGATTAAGTTCCCGCAAGGCGCGTTCATCGGTGGCATCAATACAATTTGCACTGGTCACTTTGCTGCTGATCTCATCGATGAGCTCTTTTTTACTGTCTATGGCGATCACGTCCATGCCGTTTTCTGCCAAAATTGTGGCAACTGTCCAGCCAAATCTTCCGATACCTATGACTGCGTATTTTGCCATATATTTTCTCCTTAGCCGATGGCTATCTTCTCTTCTGCGAATTCAATGTTTGTCTGCCTGCGTGAGATTGACAAGGCATAGATAATTGTGAGGGGTCCGATCCTGCCAATATACATCAGCAGAGTGATCAGCAGTTTTCCCGTGAAACTAAGGCTGGGTGTGATTCCCATGGATAAGCCCACGGTTCCAAAGGCTGAAAATGCCTCAAAGGCGATCTTCTCAAAGCTGAATGGCTCTATCAGCATCATTATGAAGATCACGCCAAAGACCAGAATGGCCGCCAGAGTGATCAGGGAAGTGGCTTCCCGGTAATTATTCAGTGATATCTTGCGGTTAAATGCGCTCAGGTCTTTCTTGCCCTTCAGCATTGATGTGAGGGATAGGATCAATACCGCAAAAGTGGTGGTCTTGATGCCTCCACCTGTGGAACCCGGAGAAGCTCCGATGAACATCAGCACCAGACTGACCAAAACAGAGGCCGGGCTCAGCCTGGAGACGTCGATAGTATTGAATCCCGCTGTTCTGGTGGTTACAGACTGGAACCAGGAAGCCAGAAGTCTATCCGGAACATTGAAGCCCGCCATGCTCACTTTGTACTCTGCCATAAAGTAAGCTATCATTCCGCCCAGCAGGAGCACGGCAGAGGTTACCAACACCAGCTTGCTGTGCAGGTTCAAGCGCTTATTCCGGGCTCTGGAGGTGAAATAGCGATAGAGGTCTATCACCACGGAAAAGCCTATTCCCCCCAGAATTATCAGCAGCGTGATGCCCAGATTTATCGTGGTACTGCCCACATAGGTCATCATGTTGTCCGAAAAGAGAGCAAAGCCGGCATTGCAAAAGGCCGAAATGGAGTGAAAAACGGAGAAATAGAAAGCCTTAAGAGGCTGCATATCCTGGATAAAGCGGGAATATAGGAGCGCCGCTCCGGCCATCTCAATAATAGCGGTCACATAAACGATATTCTTCAGGAGCTGAAAGATATCGATGCTGGGGCTGCCCGAAACCACAGAGTGCATCACATTCTCCAGCTTCAGATTTAAGCGCTGCCCCAAAACCAGCGCAAAGGCAGTTGAGACCGTCATTATCCCCAAGCCCCCCAATTGAATCAGGAGCAGGATGACAATCTGTCCAAACACAGAAAAATACACTGGAGTATCTTTTACAATCAAGCCCGTGACACATGTGGCGGATGTGGAAGTAAACAGAGCGTCCACAAAAGGTGTCACATACCCGCTTTGTGAGGAAGCCGGCAGCATCAGAAGAAAGGTTCCCACGGCTATCAGTCCCAGGAAGCTCAGCATCAGTGTTACAGGCGGATTAGAGGCCAAGAGCCGATAGAACTTCCCCTCAAAAGCATTGAATATAAAATAGGTCAGGATAAAATAGGTCTGCCTGATCAGCAGGAAGAAGATCACAAATTTGGCTTGATAAAAGAGCAGCAGTGCTCCCATGATCAGCATCACCAGATCCGCATATATGATCTTTTTACCGGCCTCATTATGATCCATCAGACGGCTGATGATGGCCAGACCCAGCACCAGGATGTTCGCTATTGCCGTGAGGTTCTCTACCCAGGCGTAGGAGGTATAATAGGAGATAATCGGCTCTAAAAAAAGAACCGCAAAGCTCCAACCTGCCAGGATATAGGCCAGGAACTCGGTGCGTTTGAGAGCGTTGATCAGGATTCTGTGGGGCATGGATACTTGCTGCAATACAGGCTGTAAATCTTTGCTGCCAAAGCATCTATGGGGAGAGATGCATCGACCTTTTCCAGGATGCCTCTTCTCTCAAAATACTCAATCAAAGGGAAGGTCTCTCGGTAAAATGCCGCAAAACGCTTGTGGATAGCATCCGGACTATCGTCCTTACGCTGCTCCAATCTACTGCCGCAATGATCACACTTGCCTTCCTGCTTCGGGGCTTGGCTGATGAGGTTGTAATTTGCTTTGCAGGAAGAGCATATCCTCCTGGAGCTCATGCGGATAAGAGCATTCTCTTCGCTCAGATCAAGGTATATGGAAAGCTTGACGTGGTATATTTGGCTGAGGTACTCTGCTTGAGCTATAGTTCTGGGAAAGCCATCGAAGACTATGCCTTTGGCTTCAGGATCGATAATCTGCCCCAGTAACCTGAAAATCAAGTCATCTTCGACCAAAGAGCCGGATTCGATCACGGTCTTGACCTCCTGTCCCAATTCAGTATGTGCAGAAACCTGCATTCTCAAGGCATCGCCAATATTGATATGCTGATAGGAAATCTGCTTACTCAGCAAAAGGGCTTGTGTCCCCTTGCCGCTTCCCTGAATACCAAACAGTACTATAGCATCCATATAAATTTAACCTCATTGTGCGCAGCAAAAAAGCCTTTGCCTATAATGTCAAGAAACTTATTGCCGGATGATGGCGGAAGCTGTATTGTGGAAGCGACATCTTGTCGCTTTTTGGTAGTGACCAGTGACGAGTAACAAGTGACCAGTGCTTCGCTGCTGTCGCTGGTTATCTTGCTGCCGAATAGAACGGTAGAGTAGAGGCAGGGGTTTATTCCTGCCCCCCTC
>JAEZUG010000046.1 GCA_023421135.1 Candidatus Cloacimonadota bacterium
TCTGGCTATCTCTGTTTACGACGACAGCAACACCTTCCAGGGCTCTGTGAGCATATTGCTGCGTCCCGAATTGCTGCTGCGCCCCCTCCTCACCCGCTATGAGATCCCCGAGGATTATGAATTTACCATCATGCAAACCGATGGCTTGATCATCTATGAAGAAGACGAACAGGAACTGGGCAAGAATCTCTTCTCAGACCCGGTCTTTTCCGGATATGACAGTCTCCAGGAACTGGGACACCGGATTAGCACAGCTCCCCTTGGCGAAGGAGACTATAGCTTTTTAACAAGTGGTCACGAACTGTCCGTGGTGAAAATTGCCTCTTGGAACAGTGTGAATCTTTATGGCCGGGAGTGGAGAGTGATCATCTCCAAACCTGTTGAATGAAAAGATGTTCAGCATTTTACTTGACAGACTTTCTAAAACCTGCAAACTTGCAACATAGAACTTAAGGAGACCGAAATAATGGAAGAAAACCCCTACTATTCCCAAGCTCCTCAACAGCAACCTTACGTTAATACCCACGATGCCGCCCCGGTTATGACCACCGGTCAGTGGATCATCACCATGCTCCTGCTCTGCATCCCATTCATGAATATCATTCTGCTCATCGTTTGGGCTACCAGCAGCACAGAGAATCCCAACCGTGCAAACTATGCCAAAGCCACGCTCGTCTTTATGGGGATCAGCATTGCTCTGGGTATCCTGATGGCGATCTTCGCCGGTGGTATCATGGGCAGCCTCATGAGTATGGGGCAATACTAACACGACTTTCAGCAGTATCTGAAGCAAGAAGAAGCGCAGATCCACCCCAGGGTCGGATCAACCCCTTCTTTGTTCATATACACAGGCTTAAACACAGGAGTTGACATGGACAACTATCAAAACAACGAGCTCTTCACTCCGGGATACAGTGTTCAGCCCCACAGGGCTACTTTGGTTCTGGTTATGGGTGTTTTGGGCTTGATTATTTGTGGAATTTTCGGCATCATTGCCTGGGTGATGGGGACTGCAGACCTGAGGAAAATGCGGGAGGGCTCCATGGATCCCACCGGCATGAACACTACCAATGTGGGCAGAATTCTGGGAATGGTGAGCTGTGCCATCTGGGGACTAACCATAGCCTACTACTTGGGAATGGTGAGTTCCTTCTTCTAGGTTCACCGGATCAGACACCCCCCAATAAGTTTCCACAGTCGATGAGGATCCAGATCAGGAAAAGTCCGGAGCGCTTTCCCTATGGCTGGGTTGTGTTTGTGCTTTACTTCGGCTTGCTGATACTAAGTGCTGCACTCTTTTGGGGGACAGGAGGCGCGGGGTTTTGCCTGTTTCACCGGTTCACAGGATTCCCCTGCCCGGGCTGCGGCCTGAGCCGAGCCTGGATCAGTTTGGCACAGGGCAGAATCCTTGAAGCTCTCCTGATCAATCCTCTGATGCTGATCCTAAGCCTGCTGTTGACCCTGCACTTGCTGCTGCCCTTCCTCTTCCGGATCCGGATTTGCTATCGGACATCTGCTCAGGAACAGAAGCTAATGGGGCTGTTCGGATTGGCTTTGCTGCTGCTGAACTGGCTCTATATCCTAAGTAGGGCTTAAGGCTCCTCAAAGCTTGGTGAAGATATCCTTTTGCTGCAAGCGGGAAGTGATCACAAAGTGGAGCTTCACGACTTCGCCCAAGCGCTCAAACCCATATTGCCCGATGAAAGCCTGAGCCTGATCCTGCACCCGGTGCGAACCCAGTGGCAAGCTCATTTTATAGCGTTTACTCAGCTCTTCATGAGCCTGCAGAAACTGGAATCTGGCAGAAATGGAAGCTGCCGCCACCGCCAAATCGGCTTCCGCTCCGGTGCGTTCCACCACAGGAAGCAGAGGCAGCTTCACTTTCAAGAGCCGGGCTACCTTGCAGCTTTTACTGAATTGATCCACCAATGCCCCCTGCACTCCCTTGCTGCTCGCGTATAGCTCAGATATCACCTGAGCATGCTGCCAGGCCAATAGATCGTTCAGATTCTTGCCTTGCGACTTCATATCGGCATATATCCGGTTGTAGGTCTGAGGCTTGAGGATGATGCTGTTTGATGCTCCCGGGAAGGCAGCATAGAGCTTTTTGGCGATACTAATGATATCCGGATCTCTAAGTGACTTACTATCTTTCACACCTAGTTCTCGCAGACGCGGCAGATCCTTCCTCTCCACCCGAAAAGCTGCCACCACCAATGCGCCAAAGTAATCCCCCTTACCGCATTCATCCGAACCTATCCAACAGTCCCATTCATGCATAGCCGACTGGATGGGCAGCGGGACAAATAGCTTGTTTATCTCGGAACTGACCAGGGCTTCCAGAGCAGCTCCTCCGCCTTTGTTGATCAGAGTGCTCACTCCCATTTTCTTGGATTGATAGACGTTTAGCTTCAGCCTCTCATTTTCTCTGTGCAGCTCCAATTGCCACCCGTATTGGATTTCACGGGTACATTTTAGCTGAACTCCGTGCTGATAGAGCTTGGGCAGCAGGTCTGCCAGATAGGCTTCGATATTCGGATCCATCCGATCCCCTTTTTCTTGGTTTTGATCCTCTGTGAGATAGACGGAGCTTTCTGTCAACTCTCTTTTCGGGTGGTGGAGTGGTGACGTGATGACGTGGCTCGATGGAACTCTCAGTTTCTCAACAAAGTCACTTTCCTGAGCTCTCCCCTCACTCTTCCCACGTTCAGCTTCAGCAAATAGATTCCATTGGCGCAGGGCTGTCCTGATTGATCACAGCCGTCCCAGCTCAGTTCCTTAGTTCCGGGACACAGGCTCAGGGTTCTGATCTTTTGGCCTTTCAGGTTGTAGATGTCCAAAGCAGACGGCCTGGAAGAATCCAGGCTGGTATTTTCAATTTCCACCTTAATCGAGGCCTGCACACTGAAGGGGTTGGGATAGCAACTGATTCTGGCAGTGGGAACGGGAGTAATTGGATCATCCACTCCGCTGGGTTCCGGTACCGGGAACGCTAAGAGCTTGTCGTTCCGCTTGAAATACACTCGATCCTGATAGGAAACCAGTTTACTGACCCGATAGGGAAGGCTGAAGTGCGACTGATACTCTGGTGCATTGGGATCCGCCATATCATAAAAAATAATCTGATTGAAATTGGCACTGGCGAGCACCATCCGATTGGTCGTGGTAAAGACAGGCGGGACAGAACAGCAGTCATATTGTTCTGGCAATAAGGCCCGTCCGGACAGAACAGGGTTACCAGGATCGCTGACATCAATGATCCTGATCTGGCCAAGATATCCAGTCACAAAGAGATAGTCACCTTGCAAGGTCAGTTTGGGCGTCTGATACAGAATCTCTGTCAAAGGCAGGATTGTCAACAATACGGGTTCGAGGGGATTGCTCAAATCGTAGGAGCACAGTTCATTGTAGGACAGTGCCCAGAGAGTATTGCCGCTGACGGCTATCGTGTAGAAGCTGCCCTCGATAAGACTGAGAAAGCTGCCCGCACCACTCACTGACACGTCATAGCATTTGATACATCCATCGTACAGGGTGTAGAGATAATCCCCATCCATAAATGTCTCTTCACAATAGCCAGTGATTGTAAACAACTCCTCAGGACTGCCGGGCTGGCCAAGGGACCAGACGCCACAGCCCATATAGCTGCCCAGAGGGCTGTGCAGTCTATCTCCATCGACCTTGAGCTTTGTTACGTTGCTCAACGCAGGACAGACAGTTTCCTCCGCTACGTCTCCCATATTATCCAGACGCAGAGCCTTACCCCGCAGATACACCCAGTCCTGATATCCTTCCAAAGCAGAGCCGTTCAGGCCTGTATCGTAAGAATAGACAATCTCGGTGGGAGGGTTGAGCTCGCTCAGGTCAAGACAATAGGTGACTCCAGCCTTTACATACACATAAGGCCAATCGACAAGAAGGGGATTGCTGTTGTAGACAGGCAGTTCATAGGTTGCCAGCTCCTGTGGCTCGGTAGGTTCAGTAAAGTTATCTACTTTCAGGATATTGTTTTGGACCATGATGCGTTGGTCATTCAAAAAGTTGCAATAGTTCATGCCATTCTCCAGAGTATCCAGAAACAGTGGCTGCCCCGGAGTTGCCAGACTATAAACCCGGGTTGGGGTATATGAACGGACCACATGCACGTAGTTTTGATAGAATACCAGTTCGGTATCGTCATCGTAGTCAAAATCTGGCAGCTCTATCGTGCCTGCAAAATAGGGGCTGTTGGGATTGCTAAAGTCGATCAGCTTGATAACGGCATCCTCGGTACTCAAGTTGTAGGAAAGCACATATGCCTTATCCTGATAGGCCCAGACCCGGAAGAAGGGATTACCATCCTGGATGTCGCTCAATTCCTCGGCAGAGTTTTCGGAGTGAATGTCCACTATCCGCAGTCCGATATTCTGTGTTGCGACAAGCATGATGTCATCCTGGAAAGTGAAATCCCGAACGCCCACCATACTCCAGTTGTACTCATAATTCAAGACTGGACTGGCAGGGTTCAGCAAGCTGTAGCGCCTGATGTACATGCCCCAATGATCAGGTACATAGACATGCGACTGATACATTTTGCATGAATGGGGATCGCGATAAGGCACATATAGTGAGGCCATCTCTTCCTGACTGTTGGCTGTCTGGGCATCATAAACCTTAAGATATCCATAGTAATCGTTTGCGGCAGTCATCGTGACCATAATGTCCCCTTCCACCATCATTTCATCACAGAAATCGGAAGGATAAATTTCCTTCATACTGATTGCACCGGAAAGATACTGAACTGTTAAAAGTAACACGACGCAGAGCAAGGCACCCAGGGAATAGTGTCTCATGTAGCTTGATTTCATCATTCCTCCTATGTAAACGGGCTGTAATACACTATGATAACAAGTCTTTTAGATGGTCATTCCAATCAGAATAGCATTTAATACGATGTTTATTATCCTGATTTATACGTCAAGGTTTATTTCAACGACGAGTATCGGGAACAAGGCTTTGAGGCACGGATATTGGGTTCATTCCCTTACCGTGGCTCTCTGATTGGGCACGCATAGATCGCGATTGCTTCCTGAAATGTCGTTCCTTTTCACACAGTCTCGTTTTCACCCCCCAAAAAAACTGCGAGCGGTCTGGCGAGACCCCTGTCGCAGGCATGACGGATTTGCCACAGAGCCTGGTCACTTGTCACTCGTTACTCCTCAAAAGCGACAAGATGTCGCTTCCACTCTGCATTTCTCTGCTTTTCTCTGTGTCCTCTGTGGTTAAAAAGCTTCCTACTTTACTCTGGGGGAAAAAAAGAACCGGCCTGTTTTACCAAGCCGGTATATATGGTGGAGCTAAGGGGGATCGAACCCCTGACCTATTGATTGCGAACCAATCGCTCTCCCATCTGAGCTATAGCCCCTGAATAAGTTTATCGTGAAGGGTTAATGGTTAATAGTGACTAGATGCTTAAATCCTGAAGCAGCTCTTTTGTCAAGGATATCTTTGTGCTCACATCACTGAGTTTTTCCTCTTCTTTGGCCACAACTTCAGGCTTGGCATTGCCCACGAAATTGGGATTATCCAGCTTCTTGCGAATGATTGCCAGTTCCTGTTCCAGCTTGGCCATCTGCCGGGAAAGACGCTCCCGCTCCGCTTGCATGTCGATCAGACCGCTGAGCGGCAGGAAGATCTCGATATTACGCACGACGGCAGCAATGGCGGGACGGGGTTTGTCAACCCCAAATTCCAGGCTCTCGACCTTGGCGAGCTTGGCCAGATAGGAAGAGTAGTCTTCAAAGAGCGGACGCTGCTTCTCTTCTGCCAGACGGATCACAATCCTGATCCCGGTGGAAGGAGGCAGGTTGAGCTGTTTGCGCAGGTTGCGAATAGCAGAGATGCTTTCTTGAATGAAGCTCATCTCATCGGCAATTGCGCTATCGATCAGGCTACTGTCCTGCACCGGATAAGCGGCTGTGATCAAAGCATCTTCCGGCATTGGGAAGACGGTCTTGATGCCTTGCCAAATCTCCTCTGTCACAAAGGGCATGATAGGATGCAGCAGCCGCATGGAAGTCTGCATCAAATCCAGCAGATAGTATTTCACCACCAGCCTGTGATCGGCTTCACCTTCCAGAGGCTCACGATTGAAGCGATCCTTGGAAAGCTCGATATACCAGCTGCAGAACTCATCCCAGATGAACTGGAAAAGACACTGGGCAGCGTCGTTCAGACGCAGGTTTTCATAGTATTCACGGGTCTGTCCGATCACTTCGTGCAAGCGGGAATAGATCCATTTATCGGCCAGTTCCGGCTGCAGGTCTGCCTTCTGGGGCAAACCGGGGATGGCTTCCACATTCATCATGATAAAGCGGTAGGCATTCCAGATCTTATTGGCAAAGTTGCGCCCGGTCTCCAGCATGGTGTCGGCATAGAAGACGTCTGCACCCTTGGGTGTATTGAAGATCATGGAGAAGCGCAGGGCATCCGCACCGACCTTTCCGATGATATCGATGGGATCGGGAGAATTGCCCAGGGATTTGCTCATCTTGCGTCCCTGCTCATCCCTCACAGTACCATGCAAAAGGACTGTATCGAAGGGAATTTGGTTCTTGAAGTGCAAGGTGCTCATGATCATACGTGCCACCCAGAGATAGATGATCTCCGGGGCTGTGATCAGCACATTGGTGGGCAGAAAGTAAGCCAAATCCTCTGTCTCATCCGGCCAGCCCATGGTAGAAAAAGGCCAGAGCCAGCTTGAGAACCAGGTATCCAGCACGTCTTCATCCTGACGGAAAGAGGATTTGCCGCACTTTGGACAGGATTGGGGTTCTTCCTTGGCGACCACCATCTCTCCGCAATCCAGGCAATAATAAGCAGGAATGCGATGTCCCCACCAGATCTGGCGGGAAATACACCAATCCCGGATATTCGTCATCCAGTGCATGTAAACTTTGGTCCAGCGTTCCGGCTGGAACTTCACTTCGCCACTTTCCACCACGGCGATGGCACGTTCTGCCAGAGGCTTCATCTTCACAAACCACTGGTCGGAAAGATAGGGCTCTATCACAGTGTCGCAGCGGTAGCAGTGACCCACGGCGTGCTGGTGCTTCTCGGTTTTTTCCAGGAGGCCTTGTTCTTCCAGCATCTCCAGGATCTTTTTTCGGCAGGCATAACGCTCCAGGCCGGTAAAATCTGCTCCGGCAGCTTCGTTCATGATGCCGTGTTCATCCAGCACCAGAAGCTGCTCCAGATTGTGCCGTTGCCCGATCTCAAAGTCGTTGGGATCGTGAGCAGGAGTCACCTTCACGCAACCGGTGCCAAAGGCGGCATCCACGTAATCGTCGGCAATCACTGGTATCTTTCTTCCTGTGAGCGGTAGAATCAAGCTCTTGCCGATCAGTTCTTTGTAACGCTTGTCTTTGGGATTCACTGCCACAGCGACGTCGCCCAGCATGGTTTCAGGACGGGTGGTGGCAACCGTCACATATCCCTCTCCCTCGGCAAAGGGGTAACGGATGTGCCAGAGCTTGCCTTCTTCATCGGCATGCTCCACTTCATCATTTGCCAGAGCAGTCACGCAGCGCGGACACCAGTTTATGATATATTTACCTTTATAGATCAAGCCGTCTTGGTAGAGGCTCACAAACACTTCTTTCACGGCACGGGAGAGCATCTCGTCCATCGTGAAGCGCTGACGGCTCCAATCGCAGGAGGCTCCCAGAAGCTTGAGCTGTTCGATAATAATATTGCCTTTCTCGTGTTTCCATTGCCAGATCAGCTCAATCAGCTTTTCCCTGCCTAACTGATGGCGGTTTTGGCCTGCCTTAGCGATCTGTTTTTCCACCATGTTTTGGGTGGCAATTCCGGCATGATCCACTCCGGGTAACCAGAGGGTGGGTACGCCTTGCATTCTGTGGTAACGTACAACGACATCTTGGAGAGTGTTATTGAGGACGTGGCCCATGTGGAGGATACCGGTCACGTTTGGGGGTGGGATCAGTAGGGTGAAGGGTTTCTTGGCTGGGTCTTTCGTAGGCGTGAAGTAACCGCCTTCTTCCCAGTATTTGTACCATTTTCGTTCAATGGCACTGGCTTCGTAGCTTTTGTTGATTTCCATTTTTGTTTTCCTCTCTTTTGTCGTTGTTCCACAATGCATTGGGCACAGTGGTGGATACTGCGAGCAAAAGTCTGAAGAGGGAAAGGATGTCAAGCAAAACTGCTTTTTATCGGTTGAGAACTGTGGATTTGGCAGACATTGATGTCTGAACCGCATTATCAATATACAGAGGACTTTGAGATCTACGGGTCGGATCAAGGATTAATAGAGAATAGTTTTACAACTTGGAATGAATACTGCAAGCAAGTGTAGCAATACCTCTGGGATTTCACACAAGAGGAAAGGAGTTTGTCATGAAAAGAATGGTGTTTGTCTGTGTGTTTATGAGTCTTACCTTGTGGCTTTGTGCTGCTGGGGTGCTACTGGACCGCTCTTCGGCAGTCTATCAGGCCATTAGGCTCACCAGCTGCGAATACTCCGTGCAGGTAGATGATCAAACTGCCGAAGTGATGGTGGCAGAAACCTTTATTAATGATCTTCCCTACAATGTATTACCGCGTTTATATTTTCCCATACCCAGGGGAGCAAATCCCACCCGGCTAAGATGGTCCTATGGGGAGGAATGGTTTGATGCTCAGATAGCCGGAATCCCGGAGCCCGGTCCGGGAGGCCCTTCGTCCTTCCCTGATGACTTCGTGATCTACATCCAACTGATGCCTCTGGTCTTTGATGCACCGGATTCCATGGCTACCGGGGATAGCCTAAGTTTTGAGCTGACATACGTTCAGAGCTTGAATATGAATTTTGGCAGCATGACTCTGAATTTAAAAAATGATTACTCCAGAATCCAGACCAGTCCTCTGAATAGACAGAGTCTGAATATCGAGATAAACTCCAATGACTCAATTTTGGAGTTTGACATCTTGGATATCACAGCAGCAACCGAAGTAAATGAGCACACTGCCACAGGAAGCTACGCCCTGTTGAATCAACCCGCAACGAATACCTATCGCTGTGTGTGGAATGTGGCAAACTACAGCCCCGGTTCCTGGGGTTTGAGCACCATGCTGGATGAAGCTCCTGATCTTGAAGCTCCGGGGTTCTTCCTTTACAACTTCCGGGAAAACAGTCTCCCGGCAGATTCCAGCTATGCCCTACGTTTGGTTCTTGTGATCGATGTCTCGGGAAGCATGACCTATGAAAACCGGCTTCAAAACGCCAAGGATGCAGCGAGCTATATCATCAATAACCTCCAGCAAAATGATCTGTTCAATGTGATCTTCTTTGATCATGTGGTCCGGCCTATCTGGTCGTTATTGATGCCAAACACCTTGAGCAACCGAAACTACGCCCTTAACAGGATAAATAGCTACACGATCACCAGCTTGAATGGCACCAATCTCCATGGAGGGATGCAAGACGCCATCAGCCAGCTGACCACTCCCCCTCCCGGAGTAAAGAACTGCATTATTCTTTTATCTGACGGACAGCCCAACGTGGGAGTCACAGATACCTATCAGATCATTAACCAATTGAACAATCAGATCACCTCCAATCACAGTGATCCCTATATCTTTTGTTTTGGGATCGGCTTGGAGGTCAATTATCAGCTCCTGGGAGCTCTGTCTCAGCATCACCATGGGCTCAGCATCTTCCTGGAAAGTGCTCAACTCGTCAACACAGTGTCAAGTTTCTGGGACGTGATTCGCAACCCAATCTTCGTAACATCCAATCTGTCTGTAAGCCCTGCAAACGCCGTATTCGAGATCTTCCCAGATCCGTTTCCTTCCTTGTACGGAGGTATGCAGTATAGAATTCTGGGACGTTACAACACAGCTCAAAACATCAGCATGCAGGTCTCCGGCAATCATGTGGGAGTACCCCATGTTTACACTTATCAACACAATCTAAGTTCAGAAGAATCAGAGAATTATAGCTTCATCCCCAAGCTCTGGGCCGGTGCCAAAATAGACAAGCTACTTCTGCAATACTACAGTTACCCGGAGTATCATCCCCAAGCAATCGCCCTGAGACAACAGATCATTGATCTCAGTATCCAGTTTGGCGTGGTCTGCGTCTTTACCAGCTTCATCAATGATCCTCCCATCGCCAATGAGGATGAGTATGCTACGATCGAGCCGCCCTTGCGTCTGCTGCAAAACTATCCCAATCCCTTCAATCCTTCCACGACCATCTCATTTGAAGTAACTGATGAGCTGCGTGATGAGGCAGAGCTCAGGATTTACAACATGAAGGGACAATTGGTCTACGCTGCCAGGATAACGGTGAACGGCAAAGGAACTTACGAGCACGTCTGGCATGGGCTCGACTTGAACAATAGTCCGGTAGCCAGTGGCGTGTATATATATAGCATCAGATGCGGGAAATACATCCTGCACTCCAAGATGACCCTGGTGAAATAGTCATGCAGCATGGAAAACCACTCCCTCCTACTATACTGGAGCATGACCTGTTCATGGTATGCAGGTCAGCTATTCAATCTGCTTTGAAGATTCCTGCTTGACAGCAATGCAAGGCTGCTAAATCTGTAGAATCCATTCAGGATATCAACAGGCTGCAAAGAAGCAGCTTAGTTTTTGACAGAGGATTGATGGAAAGCAAGATAGACAAGATAGACTATTACTTACCGGCTGAGATACTACAGAATACCGATCTGGAGGCCTTGTTTCCGGAGTGGAGCTCTGAGAAGATAGCAGCCAAAATTGGCGTTCAGGAGCGTCACATCGCTGGTGTCAACGAGACAGCTCTGGAT